>NZ_JACSMT010000031.1:0-31291 GCF_018618815.1 Exiguobacterium sp. s128
CATGCAAAAACACCTCCGATGTTAGTACTTTTTAAAAGTGTACCACTCCGAAGGTGTTTTATATTGTCTCAAAATTTTAGGTTAGCCCAGATTGCATGATGCGTCCTCCGGTTTTTACGTGTTTATTCGGATGTCGCACAATTCCTTAAAACGAATTTTTTGATGTAAGCCCGTTGATGTCTGCACTTCGACCATCTCACGTTGATGCAACAAGGCGGAAATGGTTCCAGTCAAGACGGTGGACTTCCCATGGCGCACATACTCGATCGTCATCTGTCGTCCACTACGGATCGCTTCTTCTAATGTCTTCCATAAAGTAACTTTTTGAAAGGGCAGTGATGAAGCCGATTCTCTTTGGTACAGATGTTCCAACTGCAAAATATGATGTCGCGTCGTTCGTTGCCGCCATTTTCGGACGGTTCTTTTTTTCGACTGTAACACGGTCAGGCCTCCTCCGATGGAATCGTCGTCTACTAAACCGTTGCTCCAAAAATACTCCCTGTTTGATTTGGGAATAAACACTGTTTTTACGAAGGGAAAAGCAGCGGAACGAACAGGATGATCCGAGTGGTTTTGAATGTGTCATTTGCGGAAAAAGACTAGAAGTACGCCAGGAACAGAGGAGGAAATGTCTGATGGAACGAAGTACATTAATCGCACTTGAAAAACATATATATGCCATTCACGTCGAGTTGGATGGTCTTGCCCGCATAATCACGAAACAACTGTTGCATCTGAGTCAAGTCGCAGGGTCGGTCGAACACTTTCGACGCATGAGCTTTGACCTCTATAAAAAGCGCGAAACCTTGGACCGGGTTTCTCCCCAAACGTTGTATGAGACGGCCCTCGATTATGAAGATTTTTTAGACGAAGAATTTGACGATGTCCCCGCATCATGGGCACTGTCACAAGATGAAGCGGAAGCCCTGGATCAGTTATGGTGGTTCGAATTTTTCCGGATTCAAGCCGAGATGGAAGACTGGTTAAGTTTATACCTGATTCGCCGGATTCGTGAGGACATTCGGTATGTCCCGCCGGTCATTGAAAAAAATGCCTATGCACTCTCCGATGATGCCCGACAAGTCTTTTGGCGTCTGTTGCAACGCTCTGTCGCGAAACCCTCTTCCAAAATCAAGGCGAACCAGCTGTCTTGCCGGATGGGAATCGCCGAGATTGCGCGTTACGCACGTTTTAACTTGGAGCGGACACGCCTAGCCATCGAGGAACTGACGGCGCGCGGCATCATCTCGATCGAGGAAGAGGATGAAAAGTTGAAGCTTCGTGTCCGCTTACAAGTGATTTAATGATTTAAGGAAATGAACCGTTCGATCATCCGTTCGTCCCGACGAGCGGATGGTCCGATCCAAATCAAATGCCCTGGACTTTTGGACTCCAGGAACTGGGCATGGGCAATCGCACGACGTGCATACAGGGCGTGTTCAAACGGAACGGCCCGGTCGGATTTCGAATGGACGATCAAGACGGGGCACGTGACGGTCTGTAAGATTTGGCGATCGATGTGTTGGGTCAAATCAAACAGGACACCGCGACCGGGACCATTTTGAAGTCCGACTTGATACAACAGTTCTTGATCGGTCCCATTCAATTGGCTTCTTATATCGTCACGTCGGAGCAGGCTGGTCATCTCGACCATCCGGACGGACGCCTCCTCAGGGAATTTGACCAGCTTGTCCTTGACGTAGTTCCACAAGACCCACTGGATGAGTTGCAGGGGTCGTTGGAGTGCCGGCTGAATGAGCCAGGTCTGGTATGGAAGTGAGATTTGATGTGTCATCGCACAGGCCAGGACAAGGGAACGGACGGCGGGATTGTTGCCCGCTAACGCGATTGCCGTCGGTCCTCCAGCCGAGATGCCGTAAACGGTGTAACGGGTGATCTGACGTGACGCCATCCAGCCTCGATAAAACGTAGCCAGTTCTGTTGGAGACGCCGCTAGTTGGAGCGGCGTTTTCCCATATCCGGGTCGGGACGGAACGATGACGCGATACCCTGCCTCGATCAATCGTTCGACGTGATAAACTTCCCGGTAATCGGACTGTGTTCCGTGAATCAGCAGGATGACGGGACCCGTCCCGCTATCGCGGTAATCAAATTGTTGGTCGTTCCAATCGGCGATCTGTCGCATCCAAATTCTCCTATCTCTTAAATATTTCCAAATTATTGTTAATATTGTTTCCTATTTAAGGTATAATCCAATTATAATCAAACATCTTAGAGATAGGAAATGAGGATGCCCCGTGCCAAATGGAAAATTATCCAATCGTGATCGGTTATTGGCGGTTCGAGACATTTTTGAACAACACTCGGACGAAGAAAAGACATTGACCTTAGAAGCATTGAGTACGGAACTTTCAAAACGTGGTTTGATTGAAAAGCTATCCCGAAAATCCTTAAAAGAGGATATCGCCGCTCTCGCTAAATCAGGATTCGACATCATTGCGGAAGAGACTAAAAATGGATTGGCGATTCCGTACCATCTTGTCAGTCGTCCATTTGAGTACCACCATCTCCGTTTGCTCGTCGACGCGATCGCCAGTGCCAAGTTCATTTCTGAAAGTGAGACGGAGACGCTCGTTCGGAATATCCACTCCTTGACGAGCAGACGTCTGGCAGAAACGTTGAAACCCGTCATCCATACGGTCAAGAAACCAAAAGGTGTGATTCCGTTTTCGATTGATACGATTCAAAAAGCCATCATCGAACAGGACATCATCCGTTTTCAGTACCAAGGAAAGTTCAACGAACGGACACGGAAGTTTGAGCTGCGTAAAGACGGCGATTATTATTTCGTGACCCCGGCTCATCTGATTGTCGACAATGGGAACTACTATTTGATTGGCCGTGATGAACGGGTCGATCAAATCCGGACGTACCGGGTCGACCGGATCGTCAACTGCAGTGTATTTGAACCTGCGCAGACACCGGTCGAGGTGGAAGCGACTTACTTAAGCAGTATGTTCAATATGTATGGAGGCGAACAGGAACAATTGACGCTGAAGTTTCATGAACGGGTCATGCCGACCGTAGTGGATCGTTTCGGGACGGATATCCGTTGTCGTCGCCTCGAGGACGACTGGTTCGAAGTGAAGGTCAGTGCACTGTTCTCGCAAGGGTTCATGATGTGGTTGATTCAGTTCGCAGAACAAGCGGAAATCCTTGAACCGGTCGCTTGTCGGGAAGCGTTCAAGAACAAAGTCTTGGAGCTGTCGAAAGTCTACCAGGCACCGGCCGCCGTCAATGGATGAAGGCACAAAAACGTTTGATACGACAAAAAGAGATCTTGTCCGAGACAGGATAAGATCTCTTTTTGTCGTTTTTTGTCGTATATTCATATTTGAATATTTTTAGCGCGTTTTTCCGACTACCATTAAGGATATCTTATTCTTCTCGTAGGAGGGACCTCATGCAACATATGGAAAAACCACGGATGGGAAGCGTGATTGCGGGGTTATCATACCTCTTCTTTATCTGTCTGTCCTATACATCTTGGTATTTATTATCGATTTTTGCCTTTAATTTCATTTTTAGTGCCGAGTTATTAATGTCAATGGATCTTGTCGTGTTCGGTTTCAGTCCGTTGTTTGCGTTAGCTATCACGATGTTTTCGTTGAAGCTGCTCAAACGTCACAGTCGACCAAAATTCGCGCCGTACATATTGATCGTGTATAGCATCTCGACGAGTGTGTTGATTTATTATTCCGTTCTCTATTCGATCCTGCCCCGGATTTAACGATGCTTGCATGGTCCCGTCTTTTGGAATATGCTACGTGTATAGTATTAGCATGCATTGGAGGAGGGATACGATGAATACACAGTATATCCTGGACTGGATGCCACTTGTGCTTCCGGTCGCTGCCATCGTCTTTATTGTCATCATTGCGCGAAAAGCGTCCAAGATTGATTCCAAATAAAACAAGAAGGTGTTCCTTTATGGGAGCACCTTCTTGTTTGTTCAGCGTTCGATTTGTTCACGGACGTATTTTCGAAACAGTTGAATGTCGTAAGCCGGTTCACTGCGGCTGAATTCGATTCCATCAAGAAGCCGCGCATGATACATTGCTTCCGGAAACTCGATGCGGATCAGCCACTCGACTGTTGTTTCGTCGGGGCGTCGTGGAAAGGCTTGTTCGAGTTGCGAGGCGATTTTCAGAAGCGGATGGTGGCTGTGTTTTTTGACCGGCGCGGGCCGGATCTGTGCCGGTACACGCACTGTCTGTTCCGATTCCAGTGCGACGACGCGTCGTTTTCGGATCAGATAAAACGTCAGACAGACGGCGACGAGCGCAAGGATCGCACCGATGAGATTTAGATAAAACCACGTATCCGGATTGACAGTCGCAGGCTGAAGCGCTTGTTGCGGCGCTACATTGGACAAGTCGGTCGGATTACTTTGCGTTTTTTGATCGATTTGTTCTGCGAGCGGTAAGGTCCAGGTGAAGAACGAACCAAAGGCTTCAAGTGCAGGACGTGTCAGATTGGCGACAGAACCAAACAGTGCTTCTTTGATCAAGCGGACAAAAACGACCAACAGCCAGCTCACACCTATAAAAAGGGACAGTCCGGATACGATTCGTCGCCATTCGACGAGATGTTGTTTCAAGAACGGAATCGTCCATAAAAGCCCCAGTACGAGATAGGCACCGATGGGCGGGGTGATGCCGGGCAACAGAAGACACAGCCCTACGAGGACACTGCCGCTGATCGCATACCGGTATGGATGATCGATGGTCTCTAGCCAAGCGCCAAGTGCGGTCACGAGTACTAACAGAATACTGATGGTAGGAGACACTAGGAAAAGACTAATGGCTGCTACGAGTTGGAGAATGATTCGAATCGTTCGCGCCGGGATTGCGGCAAGTAACGGAAACATCAGGACGGCCAACAGCGGTGCGTGTAACAGGCTGACCACGAGAAGCCACCAGAGAATCATCATGCACTCACCCCCTTAGGGCGATGACCGAGATGAATTTCGGCAGTCGTCGAAGGAACGGTCCGCTGAAGACGTTTCGTGAAGTAGCGGCGTTCAAGCGGCAGATCGTATTCTGATATCCGCGCCAAACATTCCATCGTCCGGAGAAATTGTGCTTTTCCTTTACCGGACGGGACATGGTACCATTGTCCATCGCGGTTGACCATCGAAATCCACAGGCTGTACGACGCCCCTTGTTTTTCGAGTTCGCGGATGATCATGGCAGCACGGGACAACAATTTTTCGAAGTCTCCCCGTAAGGCACGTCCGTCGGCAGACAACCCATCGATGATGACGGCATAATCATGGTTACGCATCCGGTCATACTGATAAGAATACAGTTCGCCCGTCTTAGCATACGCAGACCAATAAATGGTTTTGGCGTCTCCTGCATAAGGGACGACGGAATGAAAACTTGACCGGTCGGTAAACGGGCTCGACCGATCAATCGTCTCCCCCGGGATCTGACGTTCATTCCATTCGACGGATGCGGGAGCAAAGTCCGGGAACACATGACCAAGTTGTTGGATCGGAAGCGTGATGTAGAGCGTCATCAGATGAAACGGGTCCGAAATCATGACGTCAAACGATTGAATCCGGATCGTTCCACGCCGTGCCGCCGTAACGTCGATGTGGAAGGGGATCCGGGCATGACGCGGGACGTAGACATGTTGACGCCAAAATTGACTGCTCGCATCCTCGATTCGAACTTGTTCGCCAAGAAGCCCGGAAACCGTCACTTTCCCAAGCGAGAAACGGGTCGGATTGTCCATCTCAAATGGAATGACGAACACGTCATCGCGAAATGCCCGGACCGTTTCGACCAGTCGGACGCTCAAGCGTGCACCGAGGTACTCGAGATACTTGGGGAAAAGGTAACCATAAAGCGTATAGGCGACTAAGAGGCTCGCCAGTAAGATCGAGCCGTATAACGTACAGAGGACAGCGGCGACGCCGGTCCAAAACAACAACATCGGGTGAAAGGATTTAGGTGTGATCAGCTGCATGGTTACACCTCGGTCGGAACGGTCAAGGATTCCAAGGTTTGTTGGACCAGTCGGCCATTGGTCATCTTCAAAGTCGCTTCGAGCGTCAGGACAAGGCGGTGTGCCAGTAACGGCGATGCCAGTTGCTTGATATCTTCGGGGGTGACATAGGTCCGGTCCTGCATCCAGGCACGTGCTTTCGCCGCTTTAAGAAGCGCAAGCGTCGCCCGTGGGCTTGGACCGATTTCAACGTCGCGATGCGCACGGAGGGCATCACAGACGTCGAGAAGGTAATCTTCCACGGTCTCCTCGATCGTGACGGCTAAAACTTCCTCCTTCCACGTGTTGAGTTGTTCAAGCGGGATTTGGAGTGACGTTGGTTGCAGATGTGCACCTTGTAGCAAGGCTTTTTCACTCCGTCGATCGAGCGGGGCAAACGATAATTTAAACAAAAAGCGATCGAGTTGAGCATGGGGAAGAGGGAACGTCCCTTGCCCGTCAAACGGATTTTGTGTCGCAATCACCAAAAAGTGTTGCGGTAACGTATACGAAGTGTCTCCAATCGTCACTTGGGCTTCCCCCATCGCTTCAAGTAAGGCGGACTGTGTCCGCGGCGTCGTCCGGTTGATCTCATCGACGAGAACGATGTTTGCAAACAGGGGACCAAACCGTTGTTCGAACGACCCGGTCAACGGATTGAACAATTCCATTCCGAGCAGATCGGTCGGTAATGTATCGGCTGTGCATTGGACACGTGAAAACTTGGCATCGAGCGTGTTGGCAAGTGATTTGGCAAGGGTCGTCTTTCCGGTACCGGGCCGGTCTTCCAGCAAGACATGACCTTCTGACAATAAACCAATCAAAAGATGATCTATGACATGTTCTTGTCCGAGGACCGATTGCTTTAAGTTCGTTCGTAATTGTTGGAACATGGATAAATCCCCCTTTTTGTTTCGTATTCCTAAAGTTTACGAAAATTCAGATAAAATCGCCAGTAATTTGAGTCGTTTTTTAAATAATTACCATTTCCTGATCGGTGCAAGCAAAATCGATTCAATCGCTCCAATCAAAACGCCCCTGACGATGGATACCGGCAGGGGCGTTCAAATCAATCTTCAAATAATTCATCCATTAAGCCGTCAATTTCTTGTCGGCGGTTGTTCGTTTCATCCCGCAGAATCCGAATTGAGCGGCCACGCCATTCTAACCAGTCCCCGATCGCCGCAGCTTGCGGTAACCGGTCGCGTGCGATTTGGATCGTTTCACGTGTATCGGTTTCACAAATCGCAAGTTCGCCGTCAAACTCTGTCAATGTCATCTTCATAGTGTGTTTCTCCCTTTACTCCGGGCGTAAGTCCGGCCGACTCTTGACGTCAATCTGCATCCCGTTTGAGGTGTACTGGACGGTGCCCATCCGGTCCGTCCGGTCAACCGTGATGCTCTCTGCTGCCAGTGCATTCATGACGGTTGGTCGCGGATGGCGGTAAGCATTGCCTTCGCCAACCGAAATCAAGGCACGTTTAGGATGGACGGCTTGCAGAAAAGGAATCGAAGACGAAGTATCTGCCCCGTGGTGACCAATCTTCAAGATATCTGCCTTTACATCGATTCCGGACGCCAGCAAATCCTGTTCCGTCCGAACCGGTGCGTCTCCCATGAAGAGAAACGTGTTGTCGACGTGGCTCATGCGAACGACGGCACTCCAACTGTTTAAATCACTTGTCCCGTCCTGAAGCGGGGCAAGTATGGCAAGGTTAACCGATTGACTCGGTATCGTCACACCGGCTTTTGCCGTCTTGATCGTCACGCCTTCTCGTTTGACCGCGAGTAAAAAGTCCCGGTAGGTCTCCGTCGTATGATTAATACGGGGCGCGTAGACCTGTTCGACTTCAAACGCATCGAGGACGGTATCGAGCCCGCCGATATGATCGGCATCGGGATGGGTCGCGATGAGCGCGGTCAGACGGGTAACACCCAGTGTTCTCAAGTAGCGGACGACATCATCTCCTTTGCCGTTGTTGCCGCCATCAATCAAAATCGTCTCTGTTTTCGTCTGAATGAACGTGCTGTCGCCCTGACCGACATCAAATCCGTAGACGATCACCTCGCTTGTTGGTGCTGTCTGGTTGCGCTGTTCTTCGTCGCGTGTCATATAAAAAACAACGATCAACCCAAGAACAAGCAGGAGGGTAGCCCCCCATTTCATGACCGCACCTCCCGTTTCTCGAACAGGTATAGCATGCCGTTGCGCGGATGACCGAAACGTGGTCCGACATAACCGCGTTTTTTCAGAGCCGTCCGCATTAAAATCATCATACCGCCGTGTCCGACAAGTAAAACCCGGTCGTGTTCGCCTTGCTCGAACGTCAATTGATTCAGCAGGACGGTAATCCGTTGATTGGCATCTTTGATTTCTGCCTGAATCCGTTTACTGAAGGGGGCGACCAGCCGTCCAATCAAGGCCCACGCGAGAAACGGCAGACGAATCCGGGAGCGGATCGTCGGAAAAGGGACCTCGCGTAATAGGTCGGTTACGATGATGTCTTCCGAATAGACGCTTTTCGCCGTCTGGACGGCGCGCGGCATGCTACTGACATAACAGAGTGTCCAATCGATGTTACCGAGCTCGACCGGTTGGACGTCGATGGTCGAGACATCATATCGTTCAATCCAGGCCTCGATGTCGGCTGCGCTGATCCAACCTTTTGTCGGATAACCTTCCGTTACCCGGTGGTGTCTGACTAATCCAATCTGTTTCATAGCTTGCGACGGTTTCTTGTTTCAAGCAACCGTTCCACCTCTCTTTCTATCTCTCGTCATCATAAAGCGATGCGGATCGCCATGCCACATAGCAAGGCGCCAAGAATACTAAGTAAACTGCCGATGATATAATATTCCGCAAATCGGCGGTCGTCAAACTGTTTGAAGCGGGCGAGTGCCTTCAAGGCGATGATGAAGCCGATTGCTCCCGTCGCATTGACGGCGACGAGACAGACGATGATGGCTCGTTCGACCAGTCCGATGTACCGTCCGACCCCATTGATTTCCGTCGTGTAACTGCGGGCGGAGTCTTCGACCTCATGGGTGACGGAACGCTTCAGACCATCCAATTGTTCCTTCCGGGTGACTTTCCGTTCAAAATGTGATTCGATCAAGCGGGGGGCAAACGGCGCAAGGAGTGGGGCGATTCCTCGTCCAATCAGTTCCGTCGCGACCAGTCCCCAGACCACGATCCATAATATTTGATCCAGTAAAGTAAATGATGTGGGCCAGTCGATACCTGTCACATAGAGTACGAGTCCGGTCACGATACCGATATGGAGCAATTGATCGATCCAGAACGCAAGTGCCGGATGCAGGATTCGCTTCAGTGGCGAGCCGTCGAGGAACAGATGTGTCAAAACGATTCCACCGCCGATCAGTGCGGCATCCGTTCCAGTGAGGTGCCCGAGCGCATACAACAGACCAAGAACGATACTGTTACCGATGCTATGTATGCTGATGTGTGCCAGTAATACGCGGAATTGGCGCTGTTTCGACTTGGCCATTCGTTTGCTTTGAAGGGGAAAATCGGCTAACAGATGAACGAGCAGTAAACTTAATAATAAGGTCATCCGATGGCCTCCCAGACTTGCAGTTGTTTCAGGGCATCGACCAGTGCCTTTTCTAAACGTTTACGCTGTTTACGTTGCGAACGGGCAACAAGTTTCGCGACATTCATCCGGGCATCTTTTTCCTGAAAGCCCATCTTCAAGCCAATTTCCTCATAAGTTGCGTCCGGATATTGATCCATCAGCCGATGGAGCTCGATTTGCCGGTCCGTTTTTCCGAAGTACGCGGGATACAACATCTCGATATAACCGTTCAGCAGGGCGGTCGGCAAATACGGGGGGCCGCTGAACGCAATCTGATTGGGGGTCTGTTTGGCGGCTTCCTGGGCTTCGAAAGCAAAAATAACGGCACTCCCGTTGGCTTCATCGGCTTGCGTCGTCGATAATGTCTCGTATTGACCAAAACCAATTCCGATGTAACCTGTAAGCGGTTGATGCAAAAGCATCAGCGCAAGCGGATAACTGACCTGGTATTCGTTGAAGACACCAAGCAAACTGTCACCGGACTTGACCTGAAATGGGACAAGCGCTTCAGGAAATGCTTGATTCAATTGATCTGCCAGCATGCGCAAATCCGTTAATAATTGCTCTTTACTCGGATAGGCCCGTGAATTTTGAATATCGAATGAGACGGCGACCGCTTGCATAAACATCCTCCTTTGTTACCGTTAATACGGTTACTTATTCGATGTTACTGATTTAAAGGTAACAAATCAATTGTTACTGTATATAGAGTAACAGGGGAGCAAACCAAAAACCAAGAACAATCCAAAAAATTTTATTTTTTTCTTTAAGTTGACATAACATATATTATCAATAGTTATTAATTCCTGTCTCATAATCAAGGTAAACTTAAGATAGTGAGACAAAACAAAAAAACACGGGGATTATCCGTGTTTTCGACAATCATAATGATGTGTCCGCTCTAAGCGATGAATCAATCGATCTAAGAAAATATGATGCCGGCGTTCGAGTTGCGTGATTCGTTCAAGCGGCAACCACGCGAAATGGAAAAAATCACCGCAATCCTGACCGTCGCCCGCAACACAATGCGTCCATCTGTTTTCCTGACATTCGATATGGGCATGGTAGAAATACGTGTAATGAACCCGCATCCGTTCAGGATACCGCATTTCTTCTTCACCGACGTATTGAACGGTCGCCAGTGACAAGCCGCTTTCCTCGAGTGTCTCCCGAACAGCCGCTTCTTTCGCGATTTCAGCATCTTCGATCGTCCCAGCAGGAATTTGCCAATCACTTTCTGGAGCTGATTGCGGATGAAAAACAAGGAGTTCCCATCCCTCTGGTTGTTCCCGTGTGATATAGATTGCTACTTTTTCGCGTCTTCTGAATTTCATCGTCATCACCTCTCCAGTTCGGCAGATTGCACAAAAGCAGCCGAGGACATGTCCGTAGCTGCTTGATGAATCTTAAAATATAAGCTAAAGCTCCGAACTGCCCGCTCCACGTCTTTTGTGGTGATCTTGCCTTGACCATTTTCTTTTATTGTAGCGGTTCTTGGCGGTTGTTTCAATTTGTAAACGACTGTTTTCTCGATAATTCGAAGAAAAGTCTGAAAAAGAGACCCGAACAGAGTATGGAGAAAGCTACAAACTTGTAGGAATCAACGACTTTTGACACCGTATGATAAAAAAAGACACCCCTCTTTTAAAATGAGGGGCATCTGACCATCAAATCGTATACCAATCGGTAAGTGAACCAAATTTCTCTTCGTCATACGCAAACGATCCGTTCGACAAGCGGTCCAGATAAGATAAGGATTGGACTTGAATCGTCTTTTCCTGATCTTTTCCGATTAAGACCAACTCTTTTGCTTGGGTGACATCAATCAGAGCCGTGACCTGGTGCGGTTTTGATTTTAAGTCACGTAATAATTGAGCGCCGCGTAATGCACGATTCGAGACTTGGAACTGATCGGCGAGACGCATCTTCTTCAACGCCCCGCGTTGTGTCAACAAGACGATGTTTGGTGCTTGTTTGAAGCCGATCGCACCCGCAACGACATCTTGATCCCGTAAATTGATTGCTTTGACACCCGCTGCCCGGACGCCGACGACGGGGACATCGTCTTCTGTGAACCAAAGCCCGAAACCATGTTGTGTCGTCAGGAAAAGCTGTTCCTGCCCGGTCGAGACTTTGGCATACAAGACCTCATCATCTGCGCGCAAACGGACTCCTTGGAGCGGTTTAGACTTCCGTTGGGCATTGTAATCACTCAGCTTGGAGCGTTTGACCATGCCTTGACGGGTGACGAACAGACAATGCGACGTCTCGTCAAACGTCCGGACGAGGTCGACCGATAAGATCCGATCGCCGGGATCAAGCGGGACGAGGTTTGCGACATGTTGCCCGCCGTCTTTCCACTTCGTATCCGGTAACTGGTGAACAGGCAGCAAGAGATAGTTCCCTTGAATCGTCCAGACGATGACATGATCCGTCGTCATCGCTTGCCCTTGATACAACAGGCGATCCTGTTCCTTCATCTCCGGTAAATCATTGGTCGCGCCGAATGACCGCATGGAAGACCGCTTGATATAACCGTTTTTCGAAACGAAGACCATCGTTTCTTCGACGGCGATCATGACTTCCGTCTTCAGTTTCAGTTCTTCGACTTCCGCTTCGACCGTCGAACGTCGGGCGTCGGACACTTGTTCCTTTAAGGCCGTCAGTTCCTTGATGATGAGGCGGTTCCGTGTTTTTTCGTCATTGAGGATTTTCTCGAGACGAGCGATTTCTTTTTCAAGTTTTGCCGCTTCTTCCTGTAATTCGACGATGTCGGTGTTCGTCAACCGGTACAGCTGCAACATGACGACCGCTTCTGCCTGCCGATCCGTAAAGTTAAACCGGGCAATCAGATTGTCTTTGGCTTCGGATTTATTCGATGCCGATCGAATCAAAGCAAGGGTCTCGTCGAGGACGGAAATCGCTGTCATCAAGGCGGAAACGACTTCTTGGCGGCGTTTCGCCTGTTCGAGGTCAAACGATGTCCGGCGGATGACGACATCCTTGACGTGACTGAGATAGGCATCGAGAAGTGCTAACACGCCCATCTGACGGGGTGTCCGCTCGTGAATCGCCACCATATTGTAGTTATACGCGACTTGCAGATCGGTTTGCTTCAAATAAAAGTGAAGCACCCCTTCCGCATCCGCCTCTTTTTTCAGTTCGATGACGACACGAAGCCCATCGCGGTCCGTCTCATCGCGGACTTCAGCGACCCCTTCGACTTTTCGATCGAGTCGGAGTTCTTCCATCCGTTTGACGAGATTGGCTTTGTTGACTTCAAATGGCAACTCGGTAATCAGGATCTGTTGGCGACCGCCACGTAACGTCTCTATCGTTGCCCGTGAGCGGATGATGACCTTCCCGCGCCCGGTTTCAAATGCTTTTTTGATGCCGTCCAGTCCTTGGACGACACCACCTGTCGGGAAATCCGGTCCTTGCATATGGGTCAACAAGTCATCGACCGTATGGACCCGTCCTTCGATCCGGCCGATTGCCGCGTCAAGTACCTCTCCTGCATGGTGCGGCGGGATTTCCGTCGCATATCCGGCTGAGATGCCGGTCGACCCGTTCATCAGCAGGTTGGGTAACAACGATGGCAAAACAAGTGGTTCTTCCGTCGTGTCATCAAAGTTGAGCGTATAATCAACGGTTTGTTTGTTGATGCCTTCTAAAATCAGGCTCGAGACTTTTGACAGGCGTGCTTCCGTGTACCGCATGGCAGCCGCGCTGTCGCCGTCGATTGATCCGTTGTTTCCTTGCATATCGACTAACGGATAACGCAATTTCCACTCCTGGCTCAACCGGACCATCGCTTCGTACACCGATGAGTCACCGTGGGGGTGATAGTTACCGATGACGACGCCGACCGTTTTGGCCGATTTCCGGTAAGCACGGTCAAACAGGTTACCTTCCGTATGCATTGCATACAGAATCCGGCGTTGGACTGGCTTTAAGCCGTCACGTGCGTCCGGTAAGGCCCGGTCTTGGATGATATATTTCGAATAACGTCCAAACCGGTCCCCGACGACTTGCTCGAGGGACAGGTTGAGGATGTTTTGCAGGTTAGACATATCAGTTCACACTCTCTTTCGTCACATGTTCATTTTCAATGATCGAGAGGTCTTCCGTCAGCCCAAACGCTACATTGTCTTCAATCCAGCTTCGGCGGTGTCCGACGTTATCGCCCATCAGGACAGATACACGTTTTTCAGCGACAGCTGCATCATCGATCGTGACACGAATCAACGTCCGTGTATCGGGATCCATCGTCGTTTCCCACAGTTGTGGTGCGTTCATCTCACCCAGTCCTTTATACCGCTGGATCATGTAGCCTTTACCAAACTTTTTCGTTGTTTTGGCAAGGGTTTCTTCATCCCAGACATACTCAAACTTCTCGGATTTCCCTTTTCCTTTTGAGACACGGTAAAGCGGCGGCAAGGCGACAAATACTTTTCCGGCATCAATCAAGGGACGCATGTAGCGGAAGAAAAACGTCAGTAATAAAACTTGAATATGCGCGCCGTCGGTATCGGCATCGGTCATGATAATGACTTTATCGAAATTGCAGTCCGACAAATCGAAGTCGGCTCCGACGCCACTGCCGATTGCGTGGATGATCATATTGATTTCTTCGTTTTTCATGATGTCGGCAAGCTTCGCTTTTTCCGTGTTCAAGACTTTTCCGCGTAACGGTAAAATCGCCTGGAACGTCCGGTTGCGGCCTTGTTTTGCCGAACCGCCGGCCGAATCTCCCTCGACGAGGAACAATTCATTTTTCTCGGCATTTTTTGACGCGGCTGGCGTCAATTTTCCGTTCAAGATACTCGAACGTTTCTTTTTCTTGCCGTTCCGGGCCTCTTCACGTGCTTTACGTGCCGCTTCCCGGGCCTGTGCGGCGCGGATCGCCTTCTTGATCAAGAGCGTCGCTGTCTGCGGATTCTCCTCGAGGTAGGTCGACAGGCGACGTGTGATGACGGCGTCACAACTCGTCCGCGCTTCCGGCGAACCAAGTTTGGATTTCGTTTGCCCTTCGAATTGCAGGAATTCTTCCGGGATCCGGATCGAGACGATCATCGTCAGCCCTTCGCGGATATCGTTCCCGTCGAGGTTTTTATCTTTTTCTTTCAGGAGCGTGTTTTTCCGAGCGTACTCGTTCATCACCCGGGTCATCGCCGTTTTAGCGCCGACTTCGTGTGTTCCGCCGTCCCGTGTCCGGACGTTGTTGACGAACGACAAGACGTTTTCCGAATAGGCATCCGTGAACTGGAAGGCGATATCGACTTCGATTTCGTTTTCTGTCCCTTCGAACGCAACCGTCGGATGTAATGTGTCTTTGTCGTCATTCAAATAGCCGACGAACTCACTGACCCCCTCTTGGTATTGGAAAGTATCCACTTTTTCCGACCGTTCGTCGGTCAGCGTGATTTTCAATCCTTTTAGAAGGAACGCCGATTCCCGCAAGCGTTCGGCTAGTGTATCGTAATTGTATGTCAGTGTACTGAAAATTTTGGCGTCCGGCTTAAAATAGACGCTCGTTCCTTTTTGACGGGTCGTCCCCGTTTCGAGCAAGGTCGTTTTCGGAATCCCGCCGTCTTCGAATGTCTGCTCAAACTGTTTGCCGTCCCGGAAAATCGTGACTTTCAACTGTGTCGACAGCGCGTTGACGACGGATGCGCCGACACCGTGCAATCCACCGGACGTTTTGTAGCCGCCTTGACCAAATTTCCCGCCGGCATGAAGCACCGTGAAGATGACTTCCGCCGTCGGTTTCCCAGAAGCGTGCATCCCGGTCGGCATGCCGCGTCCGTGGTCACGCACGGTAATTGCATTATCTTTATGGATGATGACATCAATCTGTTCCCCGAATCCAGCTAGTGCCTCATCGATCGCATTATCGACGATCTCATACACCAAATGGTGGAGTCCGCGATGATCGGTCGAGCCGATATACATACCTGGGCGTTTCCGGACTGCTTCGAGTCCTTCTAACACCTGAATGGCATCATCATTATAATTGTTTAAATCTGTCGCCATGTTTTTCACCTCAAATAGAAAAACGCCGATTATTCCAAACGTTCGTTCGTTTTTCTAGTAGTCTGTATCTAATTGTAGGCATCTTCTTGCTATCTGACAAGGATAATCTAACAAACAAGAAAAAAAGACACCTGCCGCAATTGCGTAGATGTCCCCGTTATTTCCCTTTATAAGTATTGATGTTCGATCTTGATGCAACGATTTTCGATATATGGGATGCCGGCACCAAGCGCTAAACTTTCCGCTTCGACACTCGATAGACCCAGTTGGTTCCAAATCATTCCGACGTCTCCATGGGCGACAGCGTCCCTTGCGGCGTCCGCTAAAAATTCCGACCGGCGGAAGACGTCGACGATGTCGATGTGCCCCGGGATGCTGGCGACACTTGGATAGACCTTTTGACCATTCCATTCGTTTAAGGTTGGATTAACGGGAATGACTTCGTATCCGTGCTGAACCAAATAATCTGCGATCCAGTTGGCTGTTTTGCCCGAGTCGCTCGAAATCCCGACGACAGCAATCCGTTTTGCGTCTTTTAATAGTTGACGAGCTTGTTGATCAGAAATCATATCGTATCCCCCTTAGATGTAAATACAAGAATCTCTTAGTTTATATACCCCATTCAAACCGGATTAAGCATAACAAGTGCCGACTTGTAGGTCTAAAAAACGTTTTTTTCAAAAACGTGCTGTACGTCGATGAGACGACCAACTACCTGTCGAAGGAATGTTCACTGCAACTGAGAGCGATTTTGGTTTTCGGACTAAGTTAACATAATATAATTATAGTTTTTTTCACCCTAAAAATCCTGATTCGAGTTGAATTGCATCGAGACGTACGATGTCCTATCTAAACAAAATTCGTTGCAACTGAGCGCTCCCTGTCTGACAATTTAACGTTGCGTGAAATAACTATTTCACGCAAACTAGTGTACCAGCTACCAACGTTTGGTATAGTAGTAACAGAGAGGGGATAGAATGATGAGTTTGTTTAAAAACCTAGGAAAAACCGTAAAAACGATACCCCTTCCCGCCCATACGATTGATCTTCCGGGATATGTCCGGATGCCGGATTTCATCCGGTCCTATATCGACCATTTGGCGTCGAAAAATTTCTCGAAGGCGACGATGCGGCGGTATGTCTACGATTTTGATTCGTTTTTCCATTTCGTCGCGGAAGCGTCGGGAGAAGCGATTCAGGCGCGGGATATCACGCAGGAAGCGTTTCTTGAAATCGACGGGTCCGGAATTGCCGCTTACGCGGAATACTTAGCCTTAACGAAACAAAATGCCCCGAGCGTCATCAACCGGAAATTGTCGGCCTTGCAGTCGCTGTTCCGCCACTTGATCGACATCGGAGTCCTGTCCGATAATCCGGTCGCAAAAATCAATCGTCCGAAACAAGCGAAACGGGAGCCGGTCTACTTAACGAAACGCGAATGGGATGAACTGATGCAACTGTTACCGTCGAACGTCGAGATGAATGCCCGGGAAGCAGCGCATTATGAACGGGATCGGGTCCGGGATGTCACCTTGTTCCAGTTGCTTGGCTACAGCGGGATGCGGCTCAGTGAGATGACACAATTGACGTGGAATGCCGTCGATTTTCACGAAGGGACGATTCGGGTCATCGGGAAAGGCAACAAGGAACGGGTCATTCCCCTTGCGAAACCGGTCCGCGTCGCCTTGCGGAAATATGTCGCCCACTACGGCTTGACGATCCGCGGGGGAGATCCGATTTTCCGCAAACATGGGAAAGCGCTCAGTCCGCGGACCGTCCAACATATCTTAAAACGGCACGTCGATCGTTTACGTCCTGTCCTCCCCTTTTTGGAGCGAAAACAAATCACCCCGCATAAATTACGGCATACGTTTGCGACACGCCTTGCGACAGGCGGAGTGGATGTCTTGACGATCCAACAATTACTCGGCCATGAATCGGTCGCGACGACACAAGTCTATGCCCATATCGGTGATCAAGAGAAAAAACGGGCGATTGAATTATTTGATAGCGAACGATAATAGTATTATGTCACCTTAGCAGGAGGAACACGATGAATTACGGACTGAGTGAACGAAAAATCAAACAGATGTCGGATACATATGCCTTTCGGCGCGGCAAACGATATGTCGCCGCTAAAAAAGTCACGTTGCGAAACTACCAATCCGGCGACTTGCTCGTCGAAGCCGCCGTGCAAGGTGAATCGGTCTTCACCGTCACTATCCGCGTCAAGGAACACGGCGTGGATGCCGGTTGTAACTGTCCGTCGCTTGCGATGGATCAATCGTTTTGCGGGCATATCGTCGCCGTGCTGCTGGCGATGCATCATGTGCAAGTCTACGGCAAACCTGCCGGAAACCGTCCGCTGATCCGTCCGTTCACGACGACACGGCAGACGGAAGACGCGGCGGTGACGGCCTATTTGCAAACATTAAGCAAAACGGAACGGGCAAAAATCAGGTTTGATGTCAGCGGTTCGGCGATTGCGATGGAAAGTATCACGGCGCAACAACGTTTTATCATCAGTCCCGCGTATTTTGACCGACTCTTGCAAACGCGTGACCGGTTACGGAATCTCGCAGACATTTGGCTCAGTCCCCCGCTCAAACAACGGCTCGTCAGCGGTCCGCCGACGGTCGAGTTGGCACTGGACCGGGAGGCTGGTGGACTCGAACTGCTCGTGACGTTTATCTATCAGGGGGTTCGGATCAATCCGTTACAAGAGACGGACTGGCTAGGGCGCGATGTGTCAATCGAAGGAGCGGTCCTCCGCTACGTGACGGAGAGTGGTTTCTTCGAGCGGAACGGTCGCTATCGGTTAGAGGAAGAAGCGGCGGAATACCAGTTTCTGAAAGGATGGCTCGACCCCCGTGTCGTTTACGGAAAACTCGTCGTTCAGGTGACGGAAAGTATCCGTCAATCCTTACCGAACGGACCGTTTCATCCGCGGATCGATGTTGAGACGACGGACCGCCTGGATTGGTTAACCTTCCGCTTTTCAATGGACGGGATACCGGAAGTGGAACTGAAGCAGGTCTTGCGGTCCCTTGTCACCCGGAAGACCTATCACCGGTTAAAGAGTGGTCAGTATGTCTCATTTGAGACCCGGGCGTTTGAACAGTTGCAACGCCTGTTTCAGCAGCTGGAAACCACGGAACGGGATATGCTAGAAGCAAGCATCCGTGTCCCGGCGATTGCCAACTTAAAACATCTTGTCGGAGCATCCTTCCTTCATCTTCATGCGGACTTGATGGAACGATGGCTTGAAGTGAAGAACGGTCGTGACATTCCATTACTGCTTCCGCAGGCGCTTCATCAACAACTGTATCCCTATCAACGTGCGGGGATACAATTTTTGGTCAACCTGGCTGCGCGGGACTGTCATGGGATTTTAGCCGATGAGATGGGTCTCGGGAAAACGATTCAAGCCATCGGTTATCTCGAGACACGCCCACCCGGACGAACGCTCATCGTGGCGCCTGCTTCGCTTTTACATAATTGGGCCGCGGAACTGGCTCGATTCGCGCCGGCGAAAACGGTGTATCTGTTGGCAGGTTCACGGAAACAACGATTGCAGGCGTTACGTGATCTGCCAGCGGATGGTGTTTTTCTTATCTCGTATCCGTCGCTCCGCGCCGATATGGACGCGCATCAAAAAATCGAATATGATTTAGCGATCTTTGATGAAGCCCAACACTTCAAAAATCCGACCGCGCAGACCGCCGTTCGATTGCGTCGTCTGCGGGCGAAACGCCGGTTTGCCTTGACGGGTACACCGCTTGAGAATCGGACAGATGACATTTGGTCGATTTTCCGGGTAATCTTTCCGTCCCTGCTCCCTGATTTACGGACGTTCCAAGACTGGTCTCACATGGAAATCAAACGTTTTCTCCAACCCTTTTTACTGCGTCGGACGAAACAGGAAGTGTTACATGATTTCCCGACGAAACGACTTTCGCATTATTACACGGAGCTTGGACCCACGCAGAAAAAATTGTACGCCTCCTACTTGGCGAAACTCCAACTCGACACGTTACGTCATTTGGACGAAACGAAACGTGAGGACCGGATCAAGTTGCTTGCTGGATTGACCCGCTTGCGACAAATTTGTTGTGATCCGGCTTTATTTGTCGAGAACTATACAGGCGAATCGACGAAACTTGATTTATTGATGACCTTGATCGAGGAAAAAATAGCAGCGGGTCACCGGATTTTGATTTTTTCACAGTATACGAAGATGTTAGCCCGCATCCGGGAACGGTTGGCTGAGCGGCAATTGACACATTTCGTTTTGACCGGAGACACACCAATCGAAGATCGGGTCGCTTTATGTGACCGGTTTAATGCAGGAGAAGTCGATTTGTTTTTGATTTCCCTCAAGGCAGGTGGTACCGGATTGAATCTGGCGACCGCTGATACCGTCATCTTGTACGACAGTTGGTGGAATCCTGCCGTCGAACAGCAAGCAGCTGACCGGGCCCATCGTCTCGGACAACAGTCGCCTGTCGAAGTCATCAAGTTATTGACGAAAGGAACGATCGAGGAAAAGATGACCGAACTACAAGATAAAAAGGCGACGATGATTGATGCCGTCTTGACGGACCGGGCGACCGAAATCTTGACGCTTCGTGAACTCGTCCATCTGCTGGAACCTCCATTGCAGCCACAAAAAAAGCCGGATTGAACAAACTGACCCCATCGTTTTTTACATTATCTTAAAAAAATAAAAGCTGCCTTGACCCGTTGTCTAGCAACGGGTTTGAAGGTTTTTGGACGAGGTTAAATTAAAAAAGAGGTTTTAGTTTTTGAGTTCTGGGGGTATATCTACATTAGCACCGTACAACACGGTCGCTTTTCAACATTTTTTCTCAATATCAGCGTAATGACCTGGGAGAGAAATGCTACTTATTCACTTGGTTCTTCATTATCGATGAAATCAATTTGAAATAGCATTCGTAGATCATCTGTACCGGAACGTCTTTGTTCCACTCCTACATTCATTACCTTTTGAGAGCTATACCAAATTCAAGGGGGAAATGAACATGTCAGTAACATTAAAAGTAGAAGAACGCGAAGTACGCCCACGCTCACTTAGAAAGCAATTACGTCATGAAGGAAAAGCTCTTGGTGTCGTGTATGGTTACAAAGTGGAAAGCACACCGATTTCATTCGATGAAAAAGAATTAGTCAAAGTCGTCCGCGATCACGGTGAAAACGTCTTGGTTGCCCTTCAAATCGGCGGCAAAAAAGTCAACACGTTGATCAACAAGCTCGATATGGACATCTTTACACCAACGATCAAACACGTGGAATTCATCGCGGTTAAAATGGATGAAGAAACAGAAGTCGAAACGGATATCGTCCTTGTCGGCGAATCGGCTGGCGCGAAACTTGGCGGCTTCCTTTCACAAACACTCTTTAAAGTAACAGTTGCAGCAACACCAGATAAATTACCGGAACGCATCGAAGTCGATGTAACGAATCTTGCAATCGGAGATTCGATCACAGTAGCTGATCTGCCGGAAGAAAAAGATTTCCGAGTCGTCACAGAAGGTGACATTCAAGTCGCTGCTGTCGTCGAATCGACACTTGAGGCAGATCTTGAAGAAATCGAAGAAGCTGAGGCACAAGCAGCTGAAGCAGACACAGCAGATGATTCAGAAAAAACTTCTGAAGAGCAAGCTGAAGAAAACAAAGAAGACAAAGAGTAATCTTTTCTCCCCTCCCCTCGCGGAGGGTTTTTTTTATGCATATTGACAAGTCCGGGCGACAGCCGTACAGTGAAGAATGTACACATCATTTACACATCCACTAGGGGAGCCCATTTGGCTGAGACGATTTACTTCGGACCCTTTGAACCTGATCTAGTTCATACTAGCGTAGGAAAGTGGAGCGGACTCTTCGTGCTCTTTTTCTGCGCCTTGCAGGTTACACGACCGCTCTCTTTTCATAGAGGGCGGTCTTTTTGCGGTTTCTTTGTGGGTGTGCATTCAAAGGAGAAGTGAGTATGAACAGTTGGAAAATGAAAGAAATCATCGTCATGATGATGCTTGCCGTCGCATGTGGTGTCCTGTACTTAGGTTGGTCGACATTATGGTTACCGATTTCGGCGATCTTCGGACCGGTCGGCTCAAATTGGATGTTCGGCATCTGGGTCGTCGCCAGTCCCCTTGTCGCCTACATCATCCAAAAACCGGGAGCCGCCTTGATTGCGGAAGTCGTCGCCGCTGCCGTCGAATTGTTTACAGGAAGTCATTTCGGCTTGTCTGCCTTATTGATCGGGCTGGCGCAAGGAATTGGAGCGGAAGTTGCCTTTGCCGTATTCGGATACCGGAAATTTAATACGTTCACCTTGATGCTGTCCGGTGTCTTCGCCGCCGTCGGAAGTATGGTCTACAGTCTCCTCGTGAATGGATTTGCCTATTATACGACGACGACACTTCTGTTGACGTTCTCACTTCAACTCGTCAGCGGGGCATTACTCGGCGGATTGCTCGCGAAAGTCATCGTCGACGCCCTCGTCAAGACAGGGACGCTGAACGGTTATGCGGTCGGACGGCAACGGAAGCAGCGTGCCGCATGATGCAGTGCGAGCACCTGTCAGTCCACTATCCCGGTCAAACGCAGGCCGTCCTAGACGACTTGACGGTGACGTTACATCAAGGCGAGACGACGTTGCTGATTGGACCGAGCGGCAGCGGGAAGACCACTTTTTTACATGTATTGGCGAGACTGTTGCCGGACACGATCGAAGCAGAGGTCACGGGGCACCATACGACGGACGGAACAGTCGGGATTCTGTTTCAGCAACCGGACGATCAGTTTTGTATGCAGACGGTCGGAGCAGAAATCGCCTTTAGCCTGGAAAATCGTTCCGTCAATCCGGGAGAGATGCAGGAACGAATCCGGATGTTGCTTGTGCGCGTCGGACTGAATCTTGCCTTGACGACACCGATTGCCGAGCTGTCCGGTGGGATGAAACAGCGGCTCGCTTTAGCCTGTGTCCTCGCCCTTGAGCCGGACATCCTGTTGCTTGATGAACCGACGGCGCAACTGGATCCGCACGGTCAAAGGATGATGATGGAACTGATCGAAGAACTCCATCATGATCCGACATTGACGCTCGTCTTGATTGAACATCAGCTCGATCAGTGCGTGACGTTTGCCGACCGGGTACTGGTTTTTGAACATGGGGGGCGACTGTTGCTTGACGGAACACCGGACGCAATTTTCGGTGAGCAACGTGACGTGCTGATCCAACACGGAATTGCGACGCCGCTTCTCTATCCGTACACATGGGAGACGTTACCGGGCGACTCGCCCCAAGCCGCTGACTTACGAAAACGTGATGTCGACCGTCCAAGCGTCCTTCACGAGACGACATTCGATGTGACGGGCGTAACCGCCAGACGCGGAAACCGGACGATTTTCGAAAATCTTTCTTTGACGACCTACCGTGGTGAGTGGATCATGGTGGTCGGACCGAATGGTGCGGGGAAAAGCACGTTGCTCGAGATGCTAGCGAAATTGATTCCGCTGCACGGAGGAAGCGTCCAGTTGTTTGAAACGAACCTGAGGAAATGGAAGGACCGTGCTTTTTACGCACAAGTCGGCTTCGTCTTCCAGCAACCGGACTTCCAGTTCCTCAAACAGACGGTCGCAGAAGAACTGGCCATCAGCTGTGCTGCCTTTGATCCAGAACGGGTCCAGACCGCCTTGTGTCACTATCGACTGACCGATGTCGCGGATCAATCTCCCCTCGCGCTCAGCCTCGGACAAAAAAGACGTTTGAGTGTCGCGACGATGTTACTGGAGCAAAAAGCTGTCTTGTTGCTCGATGAACCGACCTTTGGACAAGACGCTGAGACGACGGCACACATCATCGACGTGTTACATCAAGCCCAGGAGGCAGGAACAACGGTGATCATGGTGACGCATGACATGGAACTGGTTCATCGCTATGCGGATCGTGTCCTCGTCCTAGGTGAAGGACGTCTTCAGTTCGATGGAACACCTTCCGCACTCCTTATGAAACCCGTCCTTCTCGCACGACACCAACTCGTCCGTCCGCTGTCGTTTCTCTATCAACAACTCGAGGAGGTGAAGCATCGTGCAGGAAAACAAGTCATTGCTCACACGTATTAATCCTTCGGTCAAGCTCGGGACGTTATTATATGTCATGTTCTTGCTAATCACGACGTCCAGTTTACGGGTGACACTCGCTTTGCTTCTGTTGGCGTTAGTGGGTCTCGTACGTTCCGGCTGGCCCCTGACAACACTCATCAGACGGCTGGCCCCCTATTCCCTTTTATTTCTGTTGACGTTTTGGATGATGGCGGCGTTTGGGAAGGGCAGCACCGAGCTTTGGACATTCGGCTGGTTTCGGATTACGGAAGAAAGTCTCGATCATGCCTGGTTGATTGCGATCCGGATGCTCGCTTTCGTTTTTTTGAGCTTGACGTTCGTTGCGACGACCGATCCGACACGGTTCGTCATGAGCCTGATTCATCAATGTCGCCTGCCGGTCCGGTTGGCGTACGGGTTTTTAGCCGGCATTCGTTTTATTCCGATCTTTCGGCAAGCGATCCGGACGATTCGTCAAGCCCGACGTGTCCGTCAGCAACGGTCGATTTGGCCCTGGGAGACGTTTTTTGACATCAGTTTGCCGCTGTTCACGACAAGCATCATCCGGTCGGAACAGATTGCGATTGCGATGGAAGCACGACAGTTCCAAGCGAACCGGACGTATTATGTCCGACCGGTCGTCACCCGCTTCGATCTGTTATTTTTCGGTCTGGTCAGCAGCATCGCGACGTCCCTTCGTCTTTTTGTCTGACAAGCGGGAGATTACATCCCGCTACATAAGGGAATGACAGTCTCAGATGCAAAGAATTCAAAAAAGTAGGTGAACGTCGTGAAACGAATCGTCTTAGTAGGTGCGGGTCATGCGCATTTAGAATGTATCAAACAAGGCAGTCATCCGGATGTCGACTGGATCGTCATCAACCCTTCGCGCTATCAGTATTATTCCGGGATGTTCTCGGGGTTAGCCGACGGAACCTATACGCTCGATGAGACCCGGATTGATGTCAAAGCGTTGTGTGAGCACAACGGTAAGACGTGGATCGAGGACCGGGTCACTCGGATTGACGCGGCGAATAAACAGGTGATTTGCCAGTCTGGACAGGTCCTGTCGTATGATATCGTGTCGTGCAACATCGGCTCGCGCGACTGGGATGTTGCCGGTGCACCGGCACGGGTGACGATCAAACCGAATTATCAGATTGATCAAGCACTCGAGACGTTCAGGAAAGCGGCCTCCCCTGTCATCATCGGCAGCGGTGCCGCGGCAGTCGAGATGGCGGCGTCGTTTCAGTCGAACGGTACCCCGGTCACCTTGATCCACGAAGAACCGTTGCTCAGTGGTCATCCGGCAGGTATGAAAATTGCGAAACGGCTCGATCAACTGGGGGTTAAACGAATCGTCGATCGGTTTGACACGCTGGACGATCAAACGGCTCGCTTGCGGTCCGGTCAGTCGATTGAGACGGATGCTATGTTGTTTTTAGGCGGTGCCCGTGCGAGCGAACTATTTCAGGCATCGGATTTGTACTGTGACACGCGCGGTTTCCTGCTCGTCCATGAGACGTTGCAGGCACTAGAGGATCCGTCGATCTTTGCCGTTGGTGACTGTGCGACGCTGACCGCGTATCCGAACACACCTAAAAACGGTGTGACGGCCGTTCGTCAGGCACCGGTATTGCTTGAAAATCTTCTCCGATTCGTGAATCAGGAGCGTTTACTGGCGTTTCGCCCGCAACAGCGTTATTTGACGATTCTCGCTCTCGGCGACCAACAAGCGACACTGCTGTACGGGCGTTTTTATCAGACGAGCCGGCTCAGCTGGTACCTCAAGCAATGGATTGACCGGAAATTTATCAAGAAGTATACAAATTAAAACGTGCTGACGAAACGAACAAAACCCATTTGATTCTCCCTTAGTGAACTGAACCCTGAATGGTGGACACTTGATAAAAGACCCCATTCGGGGTTTTTTGTGTTTAAAGATATCGATATACTGTACCTATTCAATTTCGACGGGAGAACTATTCATGAACAGACGCACCTTCAATCCAGATCAAATCAGACAACTTGAAGCGAATCTTCACGTAGCCTCGGTATCAGATCGTACGATTCAATACAAAGGAGAATTTAAGATTCACGCTGTACGTGAGAATTTAGCTGGTAAGCGACCGATACAAATCTTTGAGGAAAGCGGCTTTGACCTGGATATGATCGGTAAGCAAACAACGAACGAAGCGTTGAAGCGATGGCGGAAGACATATCGCATTTATGGAGAAGAAGGACTCTTGAATGAGAGACGTGGAAAATCAAATCTTGGAGGTCGACCGAAAAAAGATGATTCCGTCGAACGACGACTTGTGAAAGCTGAAGCACGAATCAAGTACCTCACAGCGGAGAACGAATTACTAAAAAAGCTCGAAGCTCTCGAAAGAGAGGCGAAGTACCGAAACTAACGGCATCTGAGCGCTATCAGGCAATCAATATTGTCTTACGGAAACAATCAATGGGCCGGTTCGTGACGGATCTATGTACGCTCGCTGAAGTGAGTCGCAGTGGTTATTACGCCTGGCTCGCACGTACGGATAGTGTTTCCCTTCGGGAAGAACGCGACTATGCGGACTACCTACTTCTGAAACGTGTTCATGATCGTCATAAGGGAAAAATCGGCTATCGTGGTCTTTACATGGAGATGCTTGATCTTATTGGGGGACCGATGAATCATAAACGTATTTTGCGTATCATGAGGAAGTTTGGAATCGTGACGAAAATCCGTAGGCAGAACGCTTACCGTAAAATCGCTAAAGCGACATATGAACATAAGACTGTACCAAACCACTTGAACCGTCGGTTCGATCAAGAAGAGCCTGGTAAGGTATTCGTCACAGACATCACTTATCTCCGTATTGGATCTGGCCAGACTGTTTATCTCTCTTGTGTGAAGGATATCGCTACACGTGAAATTATGGCACATCATGTATCTACAAGCCTCCATATGGAACTTGTCCTTCATACAACGAATAAACTCGCAGAACGACTTCAAGGAAATATACACCCGGAAGCCATGATACATTCCGATCAAGGATTCCATTATACGCATCCTGCTTATCAAACACGCATCCGTGAGATGGGAATGCTTCAATCCATGTCTCGTAGAGGAAACTGCCTGGATAATGCCCCGATGGAATCGTTCTTTGGGCACTTGAAAGATTATGTCGATTATAAATTAGCATCTGACCTCGATGAGGTCTGTGCCATGGTCGATGCTTACATTGACTATTACAATAGCGAACGAAGACAATGGAAACTACAAAAGATGACTCCGGTACAATACGAGGGCACTGAAAAACCTGCGCGCTCTTCGAGCGTAATCAAGAGGAAAGGCGATTAGTTCGACTGAGTCGATTCAATCGCCTTTTTCCCTTGCCATTAGTCTGTTTTTTCTTTTTGAAGACTGATAATTCGCTTCAAGTTGACCGCGATGATCGCCATCACGCTCTGCAACGTCATGCCTTTTAGGTCTGACGTTTTGTTTCGCGCCAGACCATACGTATTCTTCAGTTGACTGTTCTTGGATTCAATCGCGTATCGTTTACGGCGATACGCCTTGAATTCGTCAGTCTTTTCGTACTCAAGCTGTTCGCTGTGCTCTCTTGACTTCAACGATACGCTATACGTTTTAGATTTTGCGTTATCTTTATAACATCCTTCGCGCAACGGACAACGTTTACATAGTGCGATATCGAAAAAGTGTGTCTCTTGTTGACTTGCACCTACATTCTTTTTGCCTGTTCTAGACTTTCGGATGGCCATGTGCCCGGCAGGGCAGACGTAGCGGTCTGCATCTTTATTATAGGTGAACCCCTCAGCTCGATTCGTGGAGACAGAAAAGACCCGTGGATTCAATGGAGCGACGAGCTTACATCCTTGCGAGGCGACAGAAACCAGGTTCTCACGACTAGAATAGGCAGAGTCACCCACGATGTAGTCGAATTCGGCGCCAGCTGTATGGCTCTTCTCGACGAGACTTGCCAGTTGAATCCCATCGGCCGCTTCGCCGGACGTCACGATAACAGCTGTGATTACGCCTTCCTCAGTCATTGCGAGATGATGTTTGTAACCAAAGAACGAGGAGTCCGCGCTTTTATGCCCGGTCCGGGCATTCTTGTCCCTTGATACCCGCAACTCGAGGTGTGCATCCTCCGTCAACTCACGGACACGGTTCACCCGAGCACGAATGTGCTCACGTGATATCAATTCAGGCATTTCGGATTCGACAGTTTCAGCTACAGCGAGCGCATACGTCAAGAGTTGATCGATATCTGCTTCATCCACTTTCTCTGGGAAAAGCCCTTTCGTGTCATCACTTTCTTGATAACATGCCTGCCTGAGCCGTTTCGCCTCCTCGATGACAACCTGCTTAATCGGTTTTTGACCGTATCGAGCACGAGAATGAGTCGAGTCGACAATCAACGTCCGACTATTTAGAACTCCCATCTCTTTTGCGATCCGTACTGTGTACGCAATCAACTGATCGAGTAACTCGTCATTATCCATACGCTGACGACGAAACTTTGTGAGCGATGAAGGATTAATGACATCATCCTCCGGTGCCAAATCCAAAAAATATTTGTAGTCAAGATCGGTTTTCGCCCGTCTGACGAGGTCGACATCGGACAGGTTTGAATATGCCTTAAGAAATAGATACTTGAACATCCGAACGGGATGGACCGCCATCCGTCCGTTATCATGGCAATACGTGTCCGCGAGCAACTCTGTAATGAAATCAAAAGGGACGAGGTCGTGAATGAGACGTAACTCATCATCCGCGGGGATTAACAGGTCATAGAGAGCCTGGTAAGGGCTCGGCGGCATATTCGGTAGGTCGGGCATCATCGGAATCGCCTCCAAATGGGTTGATTGCAGCCAGTATAGTCCGGAATGGAATTCGTGTACAGTAACCTTGTAGCAAAAGGTTGGTCGATCGAAAGATAAGAGCAGAGGAGCATCGGTCCCTTCGGGACGACACTCCTCTGTTTAAAATCATATGAGGTTTTTCAGTGCCCTCGTACAATACCGAAGCCATCTGATAGCAGCTTAAAACGTTAAGGGTGCTTTTATTAAACTGTCCAAACTCTAGGGCTCAGTTCACATAGGAAAAGCAGATGGGTTTTTAGATAAAGCGAATTCAGACCGTTTGACCGGACTTCAAGTACGAGACAAGGTTTTCTGTGAATTTCTCGCGTTCGTCGAGGAACATGCCGTGTCCACTCTCTTCAAACACTTCGAGACGTGAACCGTTGATGTTTTGTGCATGACTTCTGCAAATTCGAACGGGCAGACTTGATCTTTTTTCCCGTGCATGATGAGCGTATCGACCGAAATCTTCGGCAGACCGTCGCGTAAATCTTCATCACGTAAGGCGATCGCCGACTGAATCGTTCCGTGGGAAGATGCCTCGACACTCAAGTTATGGAACCATTGTTGCAACGGTTCCGGATGTTCTTTCGCAAAAAAGATTTCCCCGAATCCTTTCAGCATCGATGGACGGTCTTGTTTCGTATCTTCGATTAATGCATCGACTTCGTCTTTTGTCATGCCGTACGGATAACCGTCACGTTGTGTGAAGACCGGTGCGGCTGCTCCCGCTAAAATCAGTTTCGAGACGTTGGATTCACCGTGATTCAAGAGGTATTTCAAAGCGACGCCGCCGCCCATCGAGAAACCAAGCAACGTAACATCCGTCAATTTTAATTGCTGAATGACTTCGTTGATGTCCGACGCCATTGTCGTATAATCATATCCAGTGGCCGGTGCATCCGATTTACCGTAGCCGCGGTAATCGACGCCGATGTAGCGGTATCCTTCTTCAATCAGGCGGTTTTTTTGGTATTCGAACATGTTGTTGTTAGCCGGCCATCCGTGTAATAGGACGACTGATTGTCCTGAACCGATATCTTCTACTTGAACTACCTCCACCTACGCTTCACTTAGAGGTGGAGGATTCCTGAGTTATCCGACCTGACGGTCGAAACCTGATCAGGCTAACCCCGTCGTTCCGACGGTTGAAGAAGCTAAAATGCGTTCTGCTTCTTGTTTGAGATTCAGTCCTGCGTTCACATCACGGTCGTGATGGATGCCGCAACTCGGGCATGTCCATTCACGCAAGCCAAGATGTTTCACGTCTTTGTGTTGATGGCCGCAACTGGAGCACAGTTGGCTGGAAGCAAAGGTCTTGCCGACTTTCACGACGGTCTTCCCGTACCAGTCTGCCTTGTACTCCAGCATGCGGAAGAACTCCGACCAACTGACGTCCGAGATGGCCTTGCTCAACTTGCGATTCCTCTGCATGTTCTTCACCTGCAAGGTCTCGATGCCGATGACGTCGTGGTTTTTGACGATCTCGGTCGATACCTTGTGCAGGAAGTCGGTACGCTTGTTGGCGATCTTCTCGTGGATACGGGCAACCTTCCGCTTCTGCTTCTGATAGTTCCTCGCCTCGGAAAGCGTGACTTTCTTGTTCAGAGCGATGCGTTGACGGCGGGAGAGCTTGCGCTGTTCGCGCGCCAGTTTCTTCTCGAGCGTACGGAAGTAACGGTCGTTCTTGTAGACCGTGCCGTCCGACAGGATGGCGAAGTTCTTGAGTCCTACGTCGACGCCGACAGATGAACCGGTCTTCGGCAGCTCGTTGATCTCCTGCTCGACGAGCAGGGAGACGAAGTATTTGCCTGAAGCGTTACGTCGAATCGTGGCGTTCAAGATACGGCCTGTGACCTGTTTCGAGTGGGCGAAACGAACCCATTTCAGCTTCGGAAGTTTGAGCTTGTTGCATCCAATCGAGACTTCAGGAAGCTGGTTTTTGCCTTGGATGTTGGTCTTGTACGACTGGACGGGATGGCGCTTCGACTTGAATCGAGGGCGTTCGTTCTGTTTCTTGAAGAAGCGATCAAACGCATCGGCAAGGTGTTTGACGCTGATCTGAACAGATGTACTATCGACTTCCTTCAACCAGTCGAACTCCTGCTTCAACAAAGGAATTTCTTTGGAACAAGAACCGTAGGACAGTCCTTTTCCAGTGGTCTTGTACGTTTCATCCCACTTCGCCAAGAAGTGGTTAAAAACGAAGCGCGAACATCCAATCGTCTTCGCGATCAGGATTTCCTGCTCTTTTGTGGGGTAGATTCTGAATTTGTAGGACTTATGCTTCAACACCATTTTTCACCTCCTTCAAAGGGAATATACCCGAAAAGCAGGCTGGCGATTCAGCTCCCACTTTCACTTCGTTTAGAAGTGGGAGTATTCTCGCCTAATTTTGATAAATCTTCGTTCCGTCGACTGCTTGAATAAATGTACCCATTTGTGAAAACCCCCGTTGTTTTAGTTGGTCCAGCTTCCGTGCACAATTAGAAGATACCCGGTTACAACAGTAAACTAATATCTTAATTTTAAAATTTTTTCAGATTTGAATTTTATTGGCTCATCACCATAACACGTGGTTGCTATTTTAACGACCAAGCTCAAGGTGCAATCTCAAAAAGAATCGTTCGAGGTTTCGGTAGCCA
>NZ_JACSMT010000032.1:0-30515 GCF_018618815.1 Exiguobacterium sp. s128
TGGCTACCGAAACCTCGAACGATTCTTTTTGAGATTGCGCCTTGAGCTTGGTCGTTAAAATAGCAACCACGTGTTATGGTGATGAGCCTTTTTTTTATGCTTTTTCCTGCATTTGCCGCAAGACTTCCGCTTCGAGCTGTGGTTCCGGTGGTAACCAGCCAGCCGGTTTCATGACTTTTTGATCCGATTCCCGGAAGATCGGTTGACCGTCTGGACCAAGTTTCGCCATATTCGCTTGTTGGACGATTTCGAAGAGTGGTCCAGGCTCAAGTCCCGCCTCGACGAAGCTCCCCATGATGAAGTAAAGTGCGTCCGTCAAGGCATCTCCCTGACCAACAAGCTGTTCGACCTCGTTCGTTGGATAGGTTTCGTTCAGGGACTTTTCAACGGCTCGATCGATCCCCGCTTTTAATACTTCAATTGCCGCTAAAAATTCTTTTTCGTCGCGCGACGATTGATGCAGAAACTCGACAGCCGCTTCTTCTACCGTCCACGTCGCCCGTTTGATTCCACGTTCCAGTGGAATCGGTGTCGGGCGCTCCGCCCCCGGATGACGAAACGTCTGATGGAACTGTTTGACGTCCTGATAATAATTTGGTTGTTTCAAATCGATCACTCCCCTGTTCCGTTTCACTTTCACACGGTTTCCATTCTAACAGGTTTCAGGAGATTTCTCGATACGTTCATCGCACGCGATCGACCAATCGGATTCCCCGGCTGATTAATTCCTCGCGTTCTTTTGACGTCTGTTTCAGACGGTCAAGATCGGCAATCAGACGTGTTTGATCGACTTCATCCGCCAGTTCGAGTAACTCGAGGCGCAATAACCACGCATCCGGCAGTTGGCTAAGGGTCTGATCAATTAGTTGGGGCAACACTTGACGGTCGGCCCGCCCTTCCCGTATTTCCCGAACTGCTTCAAAAATTGGATCTGCTGCCGTCAATGGTCGCTCGATCCGGTCAAATTCGACCGTTTCCGGGATTGGTTTCAATGCTTCGACTTCCGTTCCCGGGAAAGCTGACGTGATCTCACCGACAATCAACTCCATCCGGCTCATCGTTGCCGTTTCTCCATCTTTTGTCACCTGCGCATCTTCCAAGATGACGAGCGCACGGTGGCCGTTGACGTTCTGGATTGCGGAGATTTGTCCCGTCACCTGAACCGAACCTTCTTTCCAGTCCAGCTGTTCGCCGACTTTCACTTGCAACAACACTTCATTTAGTTCCTGTCCGTGTAATAACGTAAAGCCTTCCGGATGATCGGCAAGCCCTTGTCCTGTCATGACTTTACCTTTAGCAGCAAGCGCCGTCGGACCGGTCAGTTTGACGAGATGCAGGGATTCATGGATTTCGTGTGTATCCGGTACACCGACGAGCGAGACACCACTATCAAAGACCAACGTCGACAAGTTGCCCGACTCGACGGCTTTCGTCAGACCGTGAATCCCGCCGCGAACGTATGACATCGTCTGGGCGAATTCTTCTAACGCCTCACGGAGCTGTTCAAACGATTCACAAACAAACAGTTCCTTTTGCATGCTCGTCACGTCGTGTTTCGTTGCCAGTGCTTTCTCAAGCGAAAACGGATGTTTTGTGACGGCATCCGTCAGACAATGCCGGCTTTCGCCGACCGATGACAGAAGACCGGCACCGTAGATTTGCGGATTGTTGATGTCACCGATGAGACCAAATTCGACCGTCCACCAGAAGAGACGCGAAATTTCATTGGCTTCCGAGATACCGGTGACATGCGTCCGGGTTTCAGCGAGTGCGACTTCTGCCTGTTCGACGTCTGCTGCTGTCGAAAACGGGCTTTCTTTGACGATCGTTAATTTTTTTAATGCCTTGAAGACATCATGCTCGGCTTTATGGTTAAAGGCATGCGCTCCGATTTCACCGAACCGGCGGACAAATTCCGCGTATGTTGGATTCATCAGGATCGGCGCATGACCTGCTGCTTCGTGTAAGATGTCGGGTGCTGGTGTGTAGAGAATGTTGTCGACCTTCCGGATGTCGGTTGCGATCGGCAACAAGCCATGACCTTGGAAATCAAAGAAGGCGACACCCGGAATCAGACCGTCAACGGCAACCGTCCCCCATCCGCCACGGCTTAACTTCGCCGTCATATCACGGACATCCGGAATCCGTTCCGGACTAATGCCCGATGCGGCTAGTCCTTCAAGGTATGCCGGATGTGCCGTATCTTGTAATGTATTTAAATTGAGTCGCATGACGTAACGCCAGACCGCATGATCCGTTGGCGTGTAATCCTCGTAGTGCTGTGGTGCGACGTGTGGTCGTAAGTGACTTGGAATGATTGGTGTTGACATATGAATTTCCCCCTTGTTAGTAGATGAACAACAAAAAGTCCCTGCCGAACAAAGATGTTCGACAGGGACGACGAAAGGCCGCGGTACCACCCTGATAATCTACGTAGACATAGATCACTTGATTACGGGATAACGGTTTTCTCCGCTTGCATGGCAAGAGACTCGGAAACTGTAATTCGATTCAATCTGTGTACACGTTCGCAGCGCCACGTGCTCTCTGAAACAGGGAGATTGTTTCTACTTCGGTTTCGTCTTCGTCCAACTTCTTTCATTCTGTTATGCTGTTATGCTGTTAGCAACTAAAGTGCTGTTAAGAAGGACTATACGCTTACTTTTTACTTTCGTCAATCGCTTTTTTCCGTTTAAAGCGATTAAATGTTTTATCCCGAACGGATTTTTGTTCGATTGAAAGTGATGTGACGTGCCGCCGGAGTGCTCCGTTAAGCCGTTTTTCAAACAGTTCCAGTTCCTGGATCCATTCGTTCATCGCGACGACGATCGGCAGAATTTCCATGATCAGTTCTTCCTCAAGCTCATCGCGGTCCAAGAAGGAATGTTTGACGAAGGCAATGTTTTCTTTGACAAGATCCTCCATCGCGAGTGGTTCTTCCGTCAGTAACAAATCGTACGTCAACAAAACTTTTTCCTGACGTTGTGCGATATGCATGACATGGTAAAATAATTCGCTCCGGAGATCGTCCGCGATTTTGGAGAGCGCCTGCTCCCGTTCGCGGAATCGTTCTGCCGTCGCGACACCTCGTTCGAGACACGATTGCATATGTTGCAGGATGATCAAGTTGCGTAACAACGAGACATGCCGTTGCCGCGATCCGCGAATTTCTTCCCGGTGTAAATTGAACAGTGTCTTTGTCTCAAGCATCGAGCGACTCATCTTATCGATGGCTGAACGATACGGTGTGACTTTTCCTTCAAAGGCAATCGCCCGGGTCACGACAAGCAATTTTTCAAACAATTTTGAGGCCTTTTGATAATAGACATTGCCGTAACGCGGTGGGAAGATCAGGGCGTTGACGCCCAGCGCACAGCTGATTCCGAGCATCACGAGTAAGTAACGAATCAAGACGATTTGCCACAACGGATCGGTCGCCCCTTCGACACTCTCCAGGATGACGATGATCATCAAGACAACGTGGGGAATCGTCCGTCCGAAGCCAAAAGCCAGTAAAATCGAGATCGCTGCCATGATGACAATGCCGATTGCGAGCGGATTGGCCGGATTATCGCCTAAAATCCAGAGCGAGACAAGCGTCAAGAAGGCACCAATCAAATTGGCTTCTGCTTCCTCGAGAAATTGTTTCCATGTTTGATACACGGACGGTAATAATGTGGTCGCTGCTGAAATCGCAGGTAGGATTGGGCTTAAATTAAACAAGTCACTGATAATCAAAGCCAATATGACTGCCAGGCCTGTTTTGATGGTACGTGGTCCGATTTGTAAAGACTGACCGCCCATATACGAACCTCCTTCATATTGTAGATACGTCCCCTATTCTTGCTCTAATACCCTTAAAAGGCAATTAAAAAATCACTCCAAGACAATCTGGAGTGATTTTGAGATCAAAACAATCGATTATGATGCTTTCGTGCCCGCACCTGAAGTCATTTCTTTTTTCGCAACTTCTTGATCGACAAGCGGTTTTTTCAAGATCGAGAGGATTGCGGCACCGACGAGTGCTCCGATAAGGATTGCACCAGCGTAGCTGAGAACAGCCATCAGTGTGCCGGATGGTCCGTCAAGTAGTGGGAAGACGAATACACCGCCGTGTGGTGCCGGAAGCAACACACCGAAGACGATTGTGAGCGCATCGGCGATGGCTGAACCGATGACGCTTGCCGGGATAACCCGAAGTGGATCGGCTGCTGCGAATGGAATTGCACCTTCCGTGACGAATGAAGCACCCATTGCGTACGCTGCGATACCCGCTTCACGTTCTTGTGGTGTGAATTTCTTACGTGCGAATAATGTTGAAGAGAAGGCCACGAGAAGTGGTGGAACCATACCACCTGCCATGACGGCTGCCATGACTTCCGTGTTTCCTGCTGTCAGAGCGGCTGTACCGAAAACGTAAGCTGTTTTGTTGATTGGACCACCCATGTCGATCGCCATCATCGCAGCGACGAGCATACCGAGCAGGATGGCGTTTCCACCACTGAGACCGTTGAGCGAATCCGTCAACCACGTCATGAAGGCAGCGATTGGTTCGTTGATGACAAGCAACATGATCATTCCCGTGATGAACGATCCAAGTAATGGGTAAAGTAAGACCGGTTTGATACCTTCGAGTGCTTTTGGAAGACCTTGTAAGACTTTAACAAGCACAAGGACAACGTAACCAGCAAGGAAACCAGCGATCAATCCACCTAGGAAACCAGCGTTCCCTTGGCTTGCGAGGAAACCGGCAATCAAACCTGGTGCAAGACCTGGTTTATCGGCAATCGACATCGCGATGAATCCGGCAAGAATCGGAATCAAGAGACCAAATGCAGCCTGACCGATCGACATCAGTTGGGCGGCAAATTCGTTGTACGATGGATCATCCGGATTAGCAGAGTTGATGCCCCAGAAGAAGCTGATCGCGATCAACAGACCACCGGCGACGACGAGTGGCAACATCGCGGAAACCCCACTCATCAAATGTTTGTAGAAACCGCCACGCGCCGGTTTTGAACTGTCACTTGAACCACTGCCTTTATAGATCGGCGCATCTTGTTTGACGGCGCGGTCAATCAATTCTTTTGGTTTACGGATTCCTTGAGCGACGGGAACTTCGACGACGTGTTTTCCGTTGAAGCGATCCATCTCGACGGCTTTATCCGCAGCGACGATGATTGCTGTTGCGTCCTGGATGTCTTGACTTGTTAGACCGTTTTTAACCCCGGTCGAACCGTTTGTCTCGACTTTGATCCGCACACCCATCTCTTCCGCTTTTTGACGGAGGGCATCGGCTGCCATGTACGTATGGGCGATGCCGGTCGGACATGCTGTTACGGCAAGGATATACGGCGCGTCTTTGGCGACGGCTGGTGAAGAGACATCGACCGGGCCTTCTTCTTCTCGTTCTTTTGCTTCGATTGCGGCGATGACTTCATCTTCCGAACGGGCGGAGAGAAGCGTGTCGCGGAACTTCATGTCCATCAGGTAGACGGACAGTTTCGATAATGTCTCGAGGTGAGCGTTATCCGCATTTTCACCAGCTGCAATCATGAAGAACAGGCGACTTGGTTGTCCGTCGAGTGCTTCGTAATCGATTCCCGTTGAACGACCGAAGGCGATGGCTGGTGATTTAACAGCTGCCGTCTTCGCGTGAGGAATGGCGATTCCTTCGCCGAGTCCAGTCGTGCTTTGTGCTTCCCGTGCCAAGATGGCTTCGCGGTAAGCCGAACGGTCATTTAATTTCCCGGCCCGATCGAGGACATCGACAAGCTCGTCGATGACGGTTGCTTTCGTAGATGAACGTAAATCGAGTTTGATCGTGTCACGTGTCAAAAGATCTGTAATTTTCATGAGTGAGTCACTCCTTTTTATGATTGAATGAGTTCAACGACTTGGACGTCTGTCAGTAAACGATCGATATCTTCTTTCGTGCATAATCCGAATGCATAAGCGGACGCACTGCCTGTCGTGACAGCGTACCGGAAAGCTTCTTCCGGCGGTCGGCCGAGCGCGTGACTGGCAACGAAGCCTGCGACAAGGGAATCCCCTGCACCGACAGAGTTGATCAGCTTTCCGGCTGGTGTGTTCGCCGTGTAAGCTCCTTGTTTATTGACGAGTAACGCGCCGTCCCCTGCAAAGGAGATGATGACGTTTTCTGCGCCCCGCTCAACGAGTTGTTGGGCATAAGGGACCGCCATTTCTTTTGACGTAATCTCGACATCAAAAATCTCTCCTAATTCGTGATGGTTCGGTTTGATCATGAATGGACCAAGCGGCAATACTTCAAGCATCGCTTCTTTTGTCGTATCGACGGCGAACTTGACACCACGTTTGGTCAAGACTTCGGCAATCTTTCGATATAAATCTTGCGGTAAGCTGCTTGGGATGCTGCCGGCAAAGACGACGATGTCGCCTGCCTGCATCGTCTCGAATGCTGCCAGTAACGCGTTTAATTCATCTTCTTGAATTTTTGGTCCCGCTGCATTGAGTTCTGATTCCTGATCAGCACGGATTTTAACGTTAATCCGTGTCTCATCAGCAATCGGCGTAAAGGCTGTCAAGACACCTTGTTTTTCCAGTTCATTGCGAATGAACTGCCCGGTGCTTCCTCCTAAAAATCCGAGTGCCTCTGTTTCGACCTCATAATTCTTCAGGACGAGTGAGACGTTGATCCCTTTTCCACCCGCCACTTTTTCGGCTTGTTCGACACGGTTGACCTGACCGGCTTCAAATACCGGCAACGTGACATAATAATCGATCGATGGGTTCAATGTCAGTGTATAAATCATTTCGCGTTCACCACCTCTGTATATTGACTGTATTTCGCTTCTTGTTCGCTCGATGTCGTCGTGATGATCGTCGCCGCTCGCAATGAAGCGACCCGACTAAAACTGATTTCATCCAACTTCGTCTCATCGACTAATACGTAAGACTTTTTTGCCAACTCAATCGCTGTCTTCTTTACGAGTGCCTCTTCCGGATCCGGCGTCGTGAATCCTTGGGTCGGATGAACACCGTTCATCCCAAGAAATGCGACATCAAAATGGTAAATCAACATTCCTTCACGTGCGTTGTAACCAACCAGTGCTTGCGTCGAATGCTTGAGTTGCCCTCCGACGACGAACGTCGGGATACGGTGATAGAGTAATGTATTCGCTAGAGGAAGACTGTTCGTTACGACTGTAATCGCCTTTTGTTCGAGGTAAGGAACGATGGCAAGTGTCGTCGTTCCCGCATCGAGATAAACGTACATTCCGTCTTCGATCAAGTCGGCAGCTGCTTGGGCAATCCGGTCCTTTTCTTCAACGAAACGATCACTTTTCTCGAAATAACTCGGTTCATCAATTTGCAAGTGATTGGCGGTCGCCCCGCCATGAACCCGTCGAAGATGTCCCGCTGCTTCCAGCTGTGATAAATCTCGGCGAATCGTGGATTCACTGGCTCCCGTCTGATCGACGATCGTCTGCATTTTGACGACTTCTTCTCGAGCCAATAACTCAAGAATCAGTTGATGGCGTTTTTTCGTTAACATTGGTTTCCCTCCGCATCTTTAATATAAAGCGTTTACATTTAAAAATCAATCAAAATCGTTCAACTTTTTATGTTTTTCGTCAAAAAACCTTCAAAATGTGACTTTTTTCGACAATAATGTCCTCTTATACGTCTATTATACACCAAAAACGGTCATATGATGACCGTTTACACAAAAAAAACCGCTCATCCCCTGAGCGGTTTTAAACAAGATGGTCACCCGGTATTCATTTTCAGGCTTTGACTTGATTTTGCAGATGTCCGATTCCTTCGATTGATACATCGATGACATCTCCGTCTTGAAGATAGACCGGAGGCTTCATTCCGTGTCCGACGCCGGCCGGTGTCCCCGTTGCGATGACATCTCCTGCTTCAAGAGTCATCCCGCGCGACACTTCGGTCAGAATCGTGACGACATCTCGCAGCATCAATTTCGTCGAACCCGACTGACGGAGTTCACCGTTCACCCGTGTCTCGACTAATACGTCTGCCGGATCAAAAGCATCTTCCGTCACGATGACCGGACCAAACGGACAAAAACCGTCGAGTGATTTACCACGGAAAAATTGCACATGTTCTTTTTGCAGATCCCGTGCCGTCACATCATTGATGATACTGTAGCCAAATACATGCTCAAGCGCATTTTCCGGTGTCAAATCACGTCCCGTCGTCCCGATGATGATCGCAAGTTCCCCCTCATAATCAAGTTGTTGCGTCAGATCAGCATGGCGTTCGATCGGGTCAAATGGACCGACGATTGAACTTGGTGCTTTTGTGAATAAGACGAACTTCCCTGCCCCTGCCGTATCCATCTCCTTGATATGATCGGCATAGTTTTTTCCGACACAAATCACGTTACGTGGTGGTAAGTAAGGTGCGAGCAAACGGACATGATCCGTTAAGCGTGGAGCTACATCTAAATCCACATCCATCTCGAATCCGCGAACGATGACTTCGAGTAATGAATCCGTATAGACTTGCGGCGTCACGTCATACCGATGTCCTGCCTCCTCCACCCCGATACGTGCCCGGCCGTCTTGCTCAAATCGAAACCATTTCATGATCATTTCCCCCTTTTTTTCCAGTATACCGAAAAGTCTTCTGCCGAGTCTGCTTTCACGAAAAAAAGAGCCGTCCGAATTCATGTTCGGAACGGCTCTCGGTCAGGCAATACGACGGGCTAACCGGTCAACCAACGCCTGCGATTCTTCATTTAATGCGACGAGTTCTGTTTTGATGCCTGCTGCCTGATACTTGAGAACAATGGTCTCAATCGCTTCCGTCGCCGAATCGTCAAACAGATGGGCTTTCGTGAAATCAAGAACAACCTGTTCGTACGCTTGGTCCGCTATTAGATCAAACTGTTCGACGAACGTCGTCGTCGAAGCAAAGAAAATCGGACCGTTGATGGCATAGACGACGGTTGAATCGTCGATCTGTCGTTTGACATCGATTCGTGAGATTTTTGATGCAAATAAAATGGCGGCAAGTAAAATTCCGACGAGTACGCCGATTGATAAATCATCCGTCAGCACCGTCACGAGAACCGTCGCCAGCATGACGGCAGAATCACTTTTCGGTGAGTTCTTCAACATCTTAAAGGATCCCCAGTCAAACGTCGCGTACGACACGAAGAACATCACACCGACGAGTGCCCCCATTGGGATCGTCATCAGTAAATCATTCATCGTCACCATCAACAGCATTAAAAAGGCACCTGCTGTAAACGTCGATAGTCGTCCCCGGCCACCTGATGTGACATTGATGACCGATTGACCGATCATCGCACAGCCTGGCATCCCGCCAAAGAATCCCGCCACGATGTTGGCGATTCCTTGTCCACGTGACTCCGTCGCTTTGTTTGACGTCGTATCCGTCATCTCATCGACGATCCGAGCCGTTAGTAACGATTCAATCAAACCAACAAAGGCCAGTGATAACGCATAAGGGAAAATGATTTGAAGCGTTTCGAGCGAAAACGGTACATTCGGTAAGAAAAAGCTTGGTAATGAAGCCGAAATCTGTCCCATATCACCGATGACACGTGTATCAAGTGACAAGAAGACCGTCAAGACGGTCATGATCGTAATCGCGACGAGTGGTGCCGGAATCACTTTCGTAAACCGGGGAAAAATCAAGATGATGGCAAGGGACGCCGCAACCATCGCGTACATAATCCAGTTTTGCCCTTCAAACTGGGGCAACTGGGCGGAAAAAATCAAGATCGCTAACGCATTGACGAATCCGACCATGACGGCACGCGGTATGAACCGGAGTAATTTCGCGACGCCTAAAACGCCTAACAGGATTTGGAACACACCTGCAAGAATTCCCGCCGCCAATAAATAATCGACCCCATGATCTTTGACGAGTTGAACGACGACAAGTGCCATCGCTCCCGTCGCGGCTGAGATCATCCCTGGTCGTCCACCCGCAATCGAGATGATGATGGCAATGATGACCGAAGCATACAAACCGACCATCGGATTCACACCCGCGATTAATGAGAAGGCGATTGCTTCCGGAACGAGTGCTAACGCAACTACGATGCCAGACAACATATCGGCTTTTGGTTGTAAGACCCATTCTTTTCTCCATTGTGAAAACATTGAATTCCTCATTTCTTCTAATTGATTCGTGTAAGATACATTTGGTTATCATAATCTGATTTCCTGACTGCGGCAACACTTATTGGGTCAGAATCCGAATTTGAACGATCTCATCGACCATGTCTTGGTAGCGGACCATGATTTCCTGTCCGTGGAAGATCGGATCTTCCGCCAGCGTCTCCAGTGCGCGCCGTAACAAGTGTATTTTTGGTTTCTTGCGTTCGAGTAACTCTTCATAAATGAAATCGAGCACTTCATCATGGGCTACTTTTGATGCTTCTGAAATCGGAGACAACGTGATCAGACGTTTCATGTGCGCATTCGTCTTCTCAAACAGGTCTTTCCGGATGACGACCTCATCTTGCGGGCGGTCGAGCCAGACTGATAAAAAGCGGGGCGGAATCAATTGTTCCTCCGTGCGACTGACATCTTCGACAAGATGGGTCAGGCGATTGAAGACGTACCGGACGACGCGTTCCGGCTGGGTGTTTCGTTCGGATTGGCGGAAGAAATACATCGCATATTGCAACATTCCGGTGTAGATGACGGCAAGATCGAGGAGATACGGGGTCTTCGCTTCACCAAACAAGTCACGGAGACGATGGTACGTCCATTCGATTTCGAGCAGACGATTATTTTCCATGAACGCTTTTAATTCTTTTTCATTCGAAGCAATCGCCTCTTCAAACAGCGTATACAGTTTGTATTTTTGCATCAGTTCAAGGTAACAATTCCCTTGTTGGATAAAGGTCTCGTAATCCGAGACATCCCGTCCGACTAAAATTTCCTTCCGCGCAGTGCGCATCTTTTCGAACACCGTGTTGAAAACATCGATGAACAGTTCATTTTTCGAGGAAAAATAATTATAAAAGGTTCCTTTTGAGACGACACTTTGATCGAGTATGTCTTGAATCGAAGTCGACTGGTACCCTTTTGAGACGAATAATTGATAGGCGGCATCTAAGAGTTGTTTCTTTTTTGGGTTCATAATCGTGTCCTTTTCTTGAAGTGACCTCATTTTCAGCGGTCACATATTATTTTAGTGTAGAAAAATAGATTCCATCCTTTGCCGGAGCAGTTTATGAGTTGATCCGCAAGGGGTTGGAAATGTCGAATAATCGGGACGGCTAAAGCCATCTTTTGTTCGAAGCCGATTCATCTCACGACTGAATTCACGAGTGTTCTCGACTATTTCACAAAGCAAATAATTTGTAATCAGTTGCTTCAGACGATAGAATGACTAAGTTGTAGAATCAGTGTATAACAAAGTAGACTTACTGTACAAAAGGAGCATAACGAAATGCAATCAACCAAGCAATCATCTCGCCTTTATTTAATCTTAGCCGTCTTAATGGCCGGTGCATTCGTCGCCGTCCTCAACTCGACGCTATTGAACATTGCCTTACCCTCCATCATGCAATCCTTTAATATCGAAGCGAGCACCGCACAATGGCTGACGACCGGTTATATGTTGGTCAACGGAATCATGATTCCGACGTCAGCCTACCTCGTCCAAAAATTTTCGACCCGTCAATTATTCTTGACGGCGATGGGACTTTTTTCAATCGGGACGATTCTTGCCGGACAGGCCGACCTGTTTCCGACCTTACTCGGTTCCCGAATGTTACAGGCCTCCGGTTCAGCCATCATGATGCCTTTATTGATGAATGTCCTCTTAAATGGTTTTCCAATCGAAAAACGGGGGCAAGCCATGGGGATTTTTGGTCTTGTCATCACGTTTGCACCCGCAATCGGTCCGACTTTATCCGGATGGGTTCTTGAGCATTACGAATGGCGGATGCTGTTCCATATCGTCACACCGATTTCCCTACTCGTCCTTGTCATCGGCTTCTTCTTATTAAAAAAAGAAACGATCACGAGCACACTCCGTCTCGACCAATTGTCACTTGTCTTATCAAGCTTTGGTTTTGGTGGTTTGCTTTACGGCTTCAGTTCTGCCGGATCAGCTGGTTGGGGCTCTCTGACGGTCATCGGAACACTCGCAATCGGCGTCATCAGTCTGACCTCGTTTATTATACGCCAATTCCGGTTGGATGAGCCGATGCTTGAATTCCGGATTTTTAAGTATCCGATGTTCGCCTTATCGCAAGGCATCTCGATGGTCCTGAACATGTCGATGTTCTCGGCGATGATTCTGATGCCAATCTACGTCCAGACGATTCGGGGAATCTCCCCGTTTCATTCCGGGTTGTTGATGTTGCCCGGCGCGCTCGTCATGGCGTTCATGTCGCCGATTACCGGTCGTCTGTTTGACCGTTTCGGTGCCCGAATCCTCGCGATGATCGGATTGTCGTTGACCGTCTTGACGACGTTCTTCTTCAGTCGTCTGACAGCCGATACCGCTTATTCATTCCTCGTCATCATGTATACGTTGCGCTTCTTAGGAATCTCAATGGTCATGATGCCCGTCATGACGAACGGACTGAACCATATTCCGCAACACTTGACACCACACGGGACCGCCCTCAACAATACGTTGTCACAAGTCTCCGGTGCGATTGGTTCTGGATTACTCGTCTCTGTCATGACGTCACGGACAGCCGATTATGCAAAAGAATTAACGGCAAATGCAACACCGGGTACGAACCCGCAAACGATCATCACCCAGTCAATGGTCGAAGGGATCAACGATACGTTTTTCGTCGCGACGCTGCTTGCGCTCCTCGCGCTCGGTCTATCGTTCTTCATTAAGAAACGTCCGATCGAACAAGACGTCGTTCATGTCGAACCCGCACGTGAAAAAAAATACGCTTAACCTACAATCGGTCGTTTCCTCTCGTTGTTTAGAGAAGAAACGACCGATTGTTTTAGCTGAGGAATGCTCGAAGCTCGTTCTTTAGAATGATCCGTTGATTGGTGCTGCCCCGGATCGACAACGAAGGATCATGGAGCGACCGGACATAACGCCCGTCGATCAGGCAGTCGATCCGTGACAAAATCCACTGCGTCTGTTCCTGTCGAAGCAGCTGTTCAATGGTGTAGCCCGTAAAAAGATAGATTTCATAACCGGCTAACGCTGCAATCAACTCGACTAGAGCCGAACGTTGCAGGAACGGCTCCCCACCTGAAATCGTAATCCGCCGTGATCCGAGCATATGAATCTGTTCGACGACTTCAGCGACCGAGTAGTCAGCTCCCCCTTCGACGAGCCAAGAATCGGGATTGTGGCAGCCCGGACAGTGATGGGGACACCCTGCAAAAAAGACGACCGTGCGTAATCCCGGACCATCGACGACCGAGTCAGCGAGAATCTGTAGCAGTCGCATGGCGCACCCGGTCCTGTTCTTCTGCCCGTTTCGCTTCATTCCAACGATCCATCGTTCCGACCAAGTAGCCGGTGATCCGGCGAATTCGTTCAATCTCTTCACCACCGCAAACGGGGCACTTCAGCTCGATCGTTTGTTCCGTCCGGCAGGTCAGACACCGGTCGATGGGATGATTGATCGAACCATACCCCATTCCCGACGCTGCCATTAGTCGGACGATTTCTTCGATTGCCTCTCGATTTCCCGCTAACGCACCGTCCGTCTCGACATAGGTAATATGACCACCGTTACATAACGCGTGAAAAGGTGCTTCCAGCCGGATTTTCTCGCGGATGGTGACCGGTGCGTCGACCGGGAGATGGAACGAGTTCGTATAATACGGTTTATCGGTCACCCGGTCGATGGACCCAAACGTCTTCAAATCCTGCGCTGTGAACTTTCCTGATAATCCTTCCGCTGGTGTCGCGAGTAATGAAAAATTCAGCCCGGTTTTTTCGCCATATTGATCGACGACCGTACGCATCGTCTCAATCAAGGCTTGACCAATCCGGTGAGCAAGCTCCGCTTCTCCGTGATGGTGACCGGTCAGGACGATCAAGGCCTCCGCCAAACCAATGAACCCAACCGATAACGTCCCTTGCCGCAATACCGGTTCGACGCGATCAGATGGTGCTAACGTCTGCCCATCCAGCCAAACATGTTGATATAAAAAAGTAAATTCCTCTGCTGTCCGATCTGCTTGATATTGATACCGTTCGAGTAATTGTTCACAGATCAAATGTGTGTAGGTCGATACAAGGGCGAACATCCGGTCCAGACTTTGCGTCATCAATGCCAACCGAACGAGATTCAAGCTCGTAAAGGAAAGATTCCCACGCCCAACGACGGATGCTGGACCTTGACGGTTTTCAAAGACTCGGGTCCGACACCCCATATATGCTACTTCTTCTTCCGGTGCGCCACTGGACGATCGATTAAAGGGCGCATCTAAAAAAGCAAAATTCGGAAACAGCCGTTTCCCCGTCACTTCTGTCGCGAGTTGAAACAAATCATAGTTCGGATCAGTCGGATGGAACGTGACACCGGCTTTGACCTTAAAGATTTGGATCGGAAAAATCGGTGTTTCGCCTTTCCCAAGTCCGGCTTTCGTCGCTTCCAGTAATGCCCGGATCAACAATCGCCCAAAGACGGACGTATCGGTCCCGTAGTTGATGGAGATGAACGGGACTTGTCCACCGCCTCGTGAATGCATCGAATTCGTATTATGAATAAACGCTTCGCACGCTTGATAGGTCATCTCATACGTTTCCGACATCGCATACGCCCGTTTTTGACGATTCGACCATTTCGGAACTAAAACACGGATTTTTTTGAGCTGACGCTGAAACGTTTTTTCGACGAATGGTGCTAGATCATAGTCAAACATCGGATAGGATTGTCCCCCATGCTGCATGTTTTGGTTCGCCTGCATGATGATTGCGGCGAGCGCTAAAGCGGACCGAATGTCTTGCGCCGGACGGATCGTCCCGTGGGCCATGTCAAATCCTGTCGTCAACAAACGCCCGAGTGGTAATTGGACACAAGTCGTCGTCCCGGTTACATAATAATCGGCGTCGTGAATATAAATGAGGTTGTCGTCTACTGCTTGTTTCACCTCCGCTGACAGCAACAGGTCCTGCATCATCTGCTTTGCTGCTGTACTTGCAATCCGATTTAGTTTCGCAAGAGGTGTTTTCCCGTCGACATTGGCATTTTCCTGGATTTCATCGGATGACGGATGTTGAATGACCTGTTCGTATAACGTCTGCAATTGCATCTTCATCTCTCCCTAAATCTTGTGGTGTTTTTCTATAATCCCACTATATCTAGAGTCATTTATGACCAACAATCCCTGCATATCTGAAACGTTTTGCAAGGAAAACCGTCGATTCGTCACGAAATGTTTCGAGAAATCGGATTAAATCGGATTAAGACGCCTTTTCTTGATCAGCTGTTCCCTATGAGAAGGGTCACTTTACTCGTTCAGAATAAAAAAAGGAACAGGCGACGGGACGATTCCTCCCTGTCTGCCTGTTCCATCTTGTTTAACCGTTTAATCCATTTCAATCAATGTATCGGACACGCTTGGTAAGAGAACCTTAAAGACCGTTCCTTCCCCTAAGATCGACTCGACATCGATGTTCCCATCGTGCGCCCGGACGATTTCCTTACAGATCGATAGACCTAAGCCTGTTCCGCCGATTTTACGACTGTCGGAATTGTCGACACGGTAAAATTTACTGAACAGGTGTGGCATCGCACTACTTGGAATCCCTAACCCGAAATCACGAATACTCAACTCAATCTGATTGTGATGGTGCGTCAAGGAAATGACGACATCTCCACCATCCGGTGAATATTTGATCGCATTACTGACTAAGTTCCCGATCAATTGTTTCATACTGTTTTTATCGGCATTGACTAAAAATTCATGGCTCTCATCGATATCCAGTTGGAGACGATGTTGTTCCGTCGCGACCTGATAAAAACGGGTCTGTTCTTTGACCGTATCGACGAGATCAAACACTTCTTTATCATACGACTGTTTGCCTGACTCCATCCGTTGGACATTCAAAAAATCACTGACAAGATCCGTCAGGCGTTTGGATTCATCATGAATCGTCTGCAAATACCGTTTGTTTCGTTCGGGATCGAGTTTTCGTTTCAGCATCAGTTCCGTGAACCCATAAATCGACGAGAGTGGCGTCCGTAATTCATGCGACACCGTCGAGACGAGTTCCGATTTCATCCGGTCGACTTCCGTCTCTGCCGTGACATCACGGAAAACGAGAATCGTTCCTTTCGCTTCTTGACTAAGCATGATTTCTTCCGCATAGACTTGAATGAAATATTGACCTTGATCAATCGATAAGGAGAACATCCCCTCCGGAATCTTCCCCGACAACACTTCTTCAAAGTAGGCTTCGAACGCTTCTTTTTGGTCGACCTGCTCAAACATCGTTTCCGGTCTTACTTCAAGAAACGTCATCGAATCATTTTCTTCTTCGATCTGAAGCGACTCAAAGATGTCAAACAAAGCTTGATTCCCAAGAATCGTTTTTTCGTCATGTTTGATATACAAAATGGCTTCCCGGACGGAATTGAGTAACTGCGCTGTTTCCTTGCGCTCGTATTCCATCTGTTCATACAACGACATCCGCATCAGCGAAATGGCAATTTGTTTGGAGAAGGACTCCAGTTCAATCAATTCTTTTTCTTTAAACGCTTGATCGAACCGGGCTAAATACAGACACGCAATCAATTCTTCCTTCGCCGGGTCCATGATGGGAATGACAGCTTCATAAATATAGTACGGAAAACCGATCAACTCATCATTTGCTACCTTTTTCGAAGAGTTTGCCATCTCTTTTGAAATCATGACCCGTTTGAGTAACAACGATTCTGTTTTCAAGCTTTCTTGTTGCTCTGCAGTCATTTCCTTAGGGACGACGGAGGAAATCTCATTGTTTTTAATTAACAACAAGGCACCGAACTCCGTTTTCGTCAGTCGGACGATCGTACTGATGACCGAAGAATAATCGAACAAGCTTTCCTTCGAAGCAAGCGTTTCAATCAGTTCGTTTCGATCTTGTAAATGCAGTTCATTCGAACGGGTGACTTCAAGTGCCTGTTCAAGTTCCGTTTGTTTACTTTTAAGCGCATCTTGATTCTGTTCCATCAACTGATTTTTTCGCGACAGTTCCGTATGTTGTGACGAAATCGAACGTGCCATCTGATAAAAGGACGCCGTCAATTGACCGACTTCATTTTCGACTGGAATATCATGTTCAAGCGAAATCGATTTCCCTTCTGCTAGACGTTGACTTTTGATGTTCAGTTCGTGTAACTGCATCGTCAACCGACCAATCAGTGGACGGACGATGAATAATAAACATAAAAGAAAAATCAATAAGTTCAAAAACCAGAACCATTGGGTTTGTTGCAATTGAGCAAGTACTTGTTCCTTCGTCTGACCAGCCGAATTGTCGATGTACAGATAACTGGCGACGGATGTGAGTACACTCCAGGCAAACACGCTGTAAAAAACGGCCATCAGCTGTCTCCCTAGTTTTTCAGTCATCCATTGTTTCATGTTCATGAAGCCCTCCTACTTAAATCTAAAAAAATAAAGATCTGAGGCGAGACAAACGTTTCGCATCACACCTTTATTTCCCTCAATCCGGTAGTTTCAATCCTGTCTCGGCCTGCGAGGCGGCTATAATCGGATATCGCATAATAATCCGATGACATCAACGATTTGATGTTTTGACATACCGTCCGTATCAACGTGGTTTAAGAAAAACGGATGTTTCAATTCACGTAACCGGGTCTCGACTTGTTTACCGCCCCATGACTGTCCGCGCTCGAAGCGGCTTCGCAACCGGCGTCTGACGGTTTCCGGACTCGCCATCAACGTCACGTGACGTACTTGATGTCCCTTTGTTCTTAAAATCCCCACGATTTCCTCAAAATAATCGGGATTCGTCAACGTCATCGGTACAATCACGACGGTCGCTGTCTGATCTAATTGTTCGAGCAACAGCAGATTCAACCGGCGCCAGAGCGGCTCATCTTGAAAATCGTCTGTTCGGTTCTCCTGCGGAAGCTGCCGCCGCAACAGTTGACCTGTCAACTCAGGGTCAAACAGATGTGATCCTTTAATTCGCTTCTGTAATCCACGGGCAGCCGTCGTTTTACCGACACCAAATGTTCCATTGATCCAAATAATCATCGTCCGGATTCTCCACCTTTAAATGTTTTCAGAAAGAGTTTCCTTTAATATACAATTTGAATAATCCAGGGTGCAAGTACACTGGCGAGAATTGCCGTTAAAATCATCGTCAACAGACCGACCGCCCCTTCGCGTTGATCGAGACTCATCGATTTCGTCGCGCCCATGACATGGGCAATCGAGGCCAAACCGACGCCACGTCCGACAAAATGATGAATCCGGAGTCCCGTCATCAGACGTGGTCCGACAATCGATCCGACTAATCCTGTCACGAGAACAAACGTCGCCGTCAAAGCGAGCGTCCCACCCGATTGTTCCGAAATAGCCAATGCAACGGGTAAAGTGACGGATTTCGGTAACAACGCCAAGTTCGTCGTCCGTTCGAGATGTAGCAATAGACCCAGCAGTAAGTCGGATGTCAGTGCAATCAACGTTCCGATGCCGACCCCCAGTGCAATCTCGGGTAAAAACCGCCGGACCTGATGCCGGACCTGATACAACGGAATCGCAAACGCCGTAATCGCCGGACCTAACATCCGTGACAAGTACTGACCACCGGACATGTAGCGCGCATGCGTCGTATCACTCAGCGATAAAATCACAATCACGGCTGCCGTCACCGTCAGAATCGGTAACGTCCAGACAAACGGAAACGTCCGGTACAACCAAAAAGCGCCGCCAAACAACAGAATCGTCAATATCAGCCAAAACAGTCCTTCACTCATGGATATCGACCTCCTCTTTTCGGCGAGCCAATCGATCGACGAGGAAAGCCGAGCCCGTTAACGTCAACAGACTGCTGATGATCAAGATGACCAGTACTTGAAGACCGGATTGACGCATGAAGACGGTGTAATCCATAATGCCGGATAATGCCGGCACAAAAAATAACGGCATGACGAGCAACAGCAACCGTCCCCCCTGCTCCACGTAGCTGACTTTGAGCAGACGGCTTTTTAATGCCAGATACAATAAAATCAATCCGATGATATTTCCCGGTAACGGCAACTGCAGTCCTGTACTCACAACGTCCCCGATCATGGCGAAACAGGAGATGAGGACAATCTGCAGTAAAATCGTCACACTTAACAATAGTTTTGAACGCATAATGATTTCCCCTTGTTTAACGTATTCGGGATTCATTATCCGCCTCACTTTGTGAACAATCAATGAAATGAGCTACATTCATTGAAGTAATCGTTTTCACCCATCTTGCCTTCTTTTTCTGTTCTACCACAAAAAAAAGAAGAAACACCTGTCATAAGACAGATGAACCTTCTTTCGTCACATGATTCGTTTAAAGAGTTTTTCGAGCTCATACGTCGTCCATTCGATGATGACCGGTCGGCCATGCGGACAGGTGAACGGCATCTCGGTTTTCGCAAGATCGGCAATCAACTGCCGCATCATGTCATGATTAAGCGGGTGATTGGCTTTGATTGATTTTTTACATGCCATCATGATTGCCGCGTCCTCGCGGTAACTTTCGAGATCCACCTTCCGTTTCATCAAGGCTTCATCCATCAATTCCTGTATCGTTTCTTCCTGCCGATGCGACGGGAACCAGGTCGGAACTTCCCGGACGATGAAACTTTGTGGGCCAAACGACTCCAGGTCGATCCCGACATCACGCAACAGCGGCAGGACTTCATCCATCCGTCGCATGTCATCGCTTGCGATTTCAAACGTGTACGGCAACAATAGCTGTTGCTTCTGTTCGAGCGGGCGGCCGAACATGACTTTATACGTCTCGTATTTAATCCGTTCCTGAGCGGCATGCTGATCAATCAGGTACATCCCGTCCGCTCCTGCACAGACGATATACGACGAATGGAGCTGTCCGATGACATCGAGATGCGGAAATTTCGGACCGGTCGCGGCCGGCTCGTCTGATTGTTCCGGTCCCGGCTCGTTCGACACTTCGATCGATTGGTCCGGTTTTTGAATCCGGTTGGATGACGGAACATGCTCATCCCCGGCTTCCGTCCGTTTCGGGATCGGATAGTTCCAGACCGACCGGGAAGACAGTTCCTCGACCGGCTCCGCCACGTAGGAAAATTCTAATTTTCCCTGCGCGCTCGGGTCTTTTTTCGGTTTCGGCGGCGTCACTTTCGGAATCAACGTCTGCCGACTGAGCGTCAAGCGAATCGTTTCCTGAATCAGTTGACAGAGTTCCGCTTCCTTCGACAAACGGACTTCTCGCTTCGCCGGGTGGACGTTGACATCAATCAACAACGGATCCATCGTTACTTCGATGACCACAATCGGAAAACGACCAATCGGCAACAGTGTATGATACCCATTCAAAACCGCTTGTGTCAGGGCAAAGTTTTTGACCGATCGTCCGTTTAAGATCAAGGTGATGTAATTTTTAGACGCGCGTGTCACTTCCGGCTTTACGAGATGACACGTCAATTGATAATCGGCCGTCGCACCGGTTGCGACGAGTGTTCCTTGAATCGTCTGATGACCATAGACACTGGCAAGCGCCTGCCGGACGTCACCCGAACCATTGGTCTGGATCAAGACTTTCCCTTCATGGACCGCATACAATTTGACGTCCGGGTGGGCAAAAGCGACCCGGTTCAAAATGTCCGTGATGGCGGCAAGTTCCGTATGTGTCGTCTTGAGATACTTCAGCCGGGCCGGTGTATTGAAGAACAATTGTTCGACCGTCAGTTCCGTCCCACGGTTCATGGCGATGGCCGAGCGGTCTGTCAGGCGTCCGCAATCAAGCGTCAGCTGAATCCCTTCCTGATCTTCCCGTTTCGTCTTTAAGGTGACTTTACTGACCGACGCAATCGAAGCCAAGGCTTCGCCCCGGAATCCAAGCGTTTTAATTCGGAACAAATCGTGTTCATCCTTGATTTTGCTTGTCGCGTGCCGGACAAAAGCCAGTTCCGCGTCTTCCGGATAAAAACCGTGCCCGTTGTCGCGGATCGTCATCCGCTTCATCCCCGCTTCTTCGAGTTCGACATCGATTTGTGTCGCCCCGGCATCGAGTGCATTTTCAACCAGTTCCTTAACGACGGAGGCAGGGCGTTCGACGACCTCACCTGCCGCAATCCGGTTCGCAAGCGAATCGGATAGTTCCCGAATGATTCCCATGCCTGACGTCCTCCTTATTTTCTCGCTTCCGCCTGCAGACGGTACAGCGTGTTTAATGCTTCAAGTGGTGTCATATTGATTAAATCAAGTGTCTGGACGGTTTCTCGGACCGGATCCGGCTCAGCAAAAAGACTCAGTTGATCAACGGGTTCCGCCTGAACCGTCGTTTGTTTAGGTGATACGACCATCCGTTCATCGGCTTGTTCGAATTCAGATAACAGGACTTCCGCCCGGGCAATCAAGGCATCCGGTAAATCTGCCAGTCGCGCGACATGAATCCCGTATGATTGATCGGCTTTTCCGTCCCGGACTTCGTGTAAGAAGACGACCCGTCCATCCTGTTCGACGGCCCGGACATGAACATTCGCAAGACGCGGCATCGAGTCCTCAAGGACCGTTAATTCATGGTAATGGGTCGAGAACAAGGTTTTCGCCCCGACGTGCTCCGCGATGTGTTCGACGATGGCCTGCGCGAGCGCCATGCCGTCATACGTCGACGTCCCTCGTCCAATCTCATCAAGGAGAATCAACGATTGGTCCGTTGCCCGCGTCAATGCTTCCTGGGTCTCGACCATCTCGACCATGAAGGTCGATTGACCGCTGACTAGATCGTCGGCTGCCCCGATCCGGGTGAAAATTTGATCAAAGACCGGTAGCTCGGCCCGACTTGCCGGGACAAACGACCCGATTTGATGCAACAAGGCAATCAAGGCGAACTGACGCATATAGGTCGACTTACCGGACATGTTGGGTCCCGTGATCAACAGCATTTCCCGGTCTTCATTCAGAGTGATCCCGTTCGCGACATATTCCCCGCGCGGCAAGACCGTCTCGATGACCGGATGACGTCCGTTTTCAATCGTCACGTCCCGACCGGTCAGTGTGACAGGACGGACGTAGTCATACCGTTCGGCAATTTCTGCCAAGGCGACAAGGACATCGAGTTCCGCAATCCGCCGACTGACCCGTTGCAGACTTTCAATCTGTGTTTTGACTTGATCGCGGACCTGACAGAACAGCTCATACTCCAGCGTGATGCTTTTCTCTTCGGCGCCGAGAATCAATGCTTCCTTCTCTTTCAGTTCCGGTGTCACGTACCGTTCCGCATTCGCAAGCGTCTGTTTCCGTTCATAACGCCCTTCCGGCAACAGTTTGGCATTGGCCCGCGACACTTCGATGTAGTATCCAAAAACCCGGTTATAACCGATCTTCAACGTCTTAATACCGGTCGCCTGCCGTTCGCTCGCTTCAAGCGTCGCAAGCCACGTCTTACCGTCTTTTGACGCCGCCAATAATTCGTCGAGCGCCGGATCAAATCCGGTCCGGATCATCCCGCCGTCTTTCGTAGAAATCGGTGGTGCCTCAACGAAGGCCCGGTCGAGTAAGTCAGTTAAAGCATCATGCGGATCGAGTCCAATCGCCAGTTGTCCAAGCCGCTCACTTAATAATTCGTCGAGGGCTGCCTGAATCCGCGGAATTAGTCGTAACGTGGACTTCAATTGGACCAGATCACGCGCCGATGCCGTGCCATACCCCACCTTAGCGACGAGACGTTCCAAATCGTAGACTTCCCGCAGCGTTTCTTTTAATTGCTGGCGCTCAAAATAATGGGCCAACAGTTCTTCGACAGCATCAAGTCGTTCGGAAATCGTCTGTTTCGACAACAGCGGTTTTTCCAGCCAACGCTTGAGCATCCGTCCTCCCATCGCTGTTCCCGTGACGTCGAGCAGACCAAGTAACGATCCCTTTTTATCCCCGGTTCGGGCAGAGCGGACCAGCTCCAGATTTTTGACCGTATTCGGTTCGAGTTGCATGAAGTCCGCCGCTTCATAGACAAGCGCCGGTTGCAGGTGGGCCAATGAACGTTTTTGCGTGTCGTGCATATAGGCATACAAAACAGCAAAGGCATCCGCTTGTGCCGAATCAATCGCCCGGTCACCATGCGGGTGATTTTCCCGGCGTGTACTTTCCGTCAATGGAATCTGCAAGTGGCTGAGTGCTGCCCGGTGTTCGCTTGTCGTAACGATGATTTCACGCGGCAGGATGATGCTTAATTCTTTTGCCACGGCGTCAAGCGTCCGAACACTCGTCAAGGCACTTTCGCCGGTCGAGACATCGCCGCGGGCGATGCCGAATCGTCCGTCCTGTTCAACGACTGCGACGAGATAGCGGTTTTCTTTTTCCGTCAAGGACGACATCAACGTTCCCGGTGTAATGACTTGGACGACTTCCCGTTTGACGAGTCCCTTCGTCAATTTCGGGTCTTCGACTTGATCACAAAGGGCGACCTTATATCCCCGTTCGATCAATTGCTCGATGTAGCCGTTCGCTGCGTGATGCGGGACACCACACATTGGAATCGGATGTTCGGCGTTTTTCCCGTTTTTCGCCGTCAGTGTCAATTCCAGTTCATGTGCGACTTGTTTCGCATCCTCAAAAAATAATTCGTAAAAATCACCTAGCCGATAAAACAAAAAGGCATCCGGATAGTCGGCCTTAATCGAAAAATATTGTTTCATCATTGGTGTATTGTGGACTGCTTCCATGTTATTCACCTCATTCGCGTAAAAAGCCGACGGGAATCCGTCGGCTTTTCCAATTCAATTCATTGATTAATAGCCGCAACCGCCGCTTTTATTTTCTGCTTCCATGCCGCTGCCTGTTTTTCCCGCCAAGACATCGCCATCTGTCGCTTCGATGATTTGATCCGTAATTCCGTTTGAAATCGTCACCGTGACGTATTGAAGAAGTCCGTTGACTTCTTCTTGTGATTCCTGGAATTGTTGAACGACCGGCATCTCATCGAGCTCTGCAAATAATTTATCGAGTTTGGCCTCGACCCGGGCAAGGGCTTCTGTTTTCCCGTAGTGTTGGCAGTTGACCGCTTCTTTTTGCAAAAACTTGATTTGTTTCATCATCTTTTGGACTTTTTCGTTCCCGTTGATGTTCGCTTCAGCAGCTTTAAACCGTTCGACCTCTGAAGTCTCAGAAATCATTTTTGCGATTTCATTGGCTTTTTCGATGATTTGTTCATCTGTATACATCTACATTCGTCCCCTCTATCGGAAGCGGTAAACCCGCTACGCTTATCATATCTACGAACGATGACTCGTTCTTATCGCATTCATTATACCGTTCTCTTCAAGGGGTGACAAGAATAGTTCCTTATTCAATTGACCGCCATAACAGATAGGCGGCATGACTACGGTATGGGGCAAATTCTTGACTGAGCGACACGGCTTCTTCGACACTCGGCCGATTGCCGTGCAATCGTTCAAATGCCCGCAAGATGCCAATATCGGACGCCGGAAACAGATCTTGCCGCCCATAACCAAACATCAAGACGTTTTGAACGGTCCATGGTCCGACTCCCTTCAGGGCAATCAGCGTCTCGGCAATCGTCGCATCAGACGCGTCCGCCAACTGTCGGAAGTCAATGCCGGACTGAGCTGCCCCTAATAGGTATTCCACTTTTCTTCCGGAGAGTTGCAAAGCACGGAGCTGTTCCGGTTCGACGTCTCGTAATTCTTCCGCGGTCGGAGGAAAGATCACCCCGTCTTGATCCGTTCCAAACGCCCGGCACAGTCGTTCCGTCAAGACTTGTGCAAAGCTAAGATTCACTTGTTGATGGACGATCGACCGGATCAATGCCGTAAATGGATCCACATCCAGCACGAGCCGCTCGGCACCAAACCGGCACACGATCCCGTCGAGCGACGTACCGATGAACGCTTGTGACGGATTTCTGACATCGAGACGAAACCGATGTCGCAACTGATGCAACATCGGTTCCTTTGGTCCTTCGCCACCTAACAGCAGTGTATGTGAATCAAGTGCTTCCATCTGGCCGATGAACTTCCCTTCCGGTACCAGGACCGGAACAAGCAGACGGTCCTCACGCTCGACTTGAAGCCGATCACCACGAAGGCGTCTTCGGATCCCGTCAAAATCATACGCGTCCTGCATGACGATTTTTTCCTGCCACATCAGATCACACCTCCTTCAACCGATGAATAATTTGATTCCTCCCAGAATCAAACCGATGAAAAATCCACAAATCGCACCGTTGACCCGAATCCATTGCAAATCATTGCCCACTTTATCTTCAATCATATGAATTAACGTTTCCGTATCAAAACGGTTTAGGTTTTCTCGGACCAATCCTCCGATTTTTTGGTGGTTTTGATCGACAAACCGGACAAGCTGATTTTTCATCCAACGATCACTTTCTTCTTTGAACGTCGGATGCTGATCCCATTCGTCTAACGCTTGGTTCATCAGCGGTAAGGCTCGACCTTCCCAAAACGCGTCCGAGACGAGATATGTCTTCAATTCAGTGATGCCTGCCGTATAGGCCCGGTGTAAGACAGGATTGAAATCGAAACGATCGACTTCCGTTTCTTTCCATTGGTCAATTTTTGCTAAACGGTCCTCGTCTTGCGTCAACTGAATTAAATTTCGACGCAGATGATCGAGAATGGCCAGACGATTCGGGTGATGCACTTGCTTCATATCCTGAATCACACTGAGTAGGACTGACTGAATGACAAGACTCAGTCGTTCTTCGGAATAGACTTTTTGAACGGTTTTCGCCGTGACCCGTAAAAACGTATTTTTTTCCTGATCAATCATCGCGTGATACGCCAAACGGCCGATCTGATCCCGGATGACCGGATCTTCAAGCAACCGTTGCCCGTAACCGAGCAGCTGATCAATTGCCAGTTCATCAAGCCGTCGTTCTTCGTTCAACTCGACCAAGCGTTCTGCTAATCGTTTTGACGGGTACGCTTTGATCGTCCCGGAAATCCGGTCATCGACGACCTTAAGAATCGCTTCTCGCGGAAGTTTATGCAAAATACCAAGCAATAGTTCTGTCACCGTCGCCCGAAAGGCAGGCAACAAAACAATTGACCGGAGCAACTTGATGAACCGATCAGCAAGCGTCATATGACGAAGCTTCTCGACGATACTTTCTTTATTCAGTAAATCTTTTTCTAACATCTGGACGATCGATTCGATGACCCGTTCCCGGTTCTTCGGTAATAAATTCGTATGGGGAATCTTTAGACCCAGTGGATGACGAAACAGTGCGGTGATCGCAAACCAGTCGGCAATCCCCCCGACAAGGCCTGCCTCAAATCCGCTTTGCAACCAAAAGATCCAGTTGTTTTCTTTAAAAGGCAACGAGGCGATGAAGCCGACTGCCATAAAAATCAAGGACACGGTCGCTAGACGCCGGGTCGATGACTTGGGTGTAGATGCAGGTTGTTGCAAGATGGTTCCTCCTTCTCGCGAGCTGATTTCCTCATATCTCGTATACGTCGAGAAACGGATACAAGTTTCGGCAGAAAAGAGTCCCAGTCACATCCGGACTGGGACTTGTTATGTAGTTAGAACGTAAATTCCCCAAACTGTTCGCCGTCCCATGTTGCTGTCGCTGTCGAAACAAAGTAGACGAGCCCGTTTCCGAATGTATTTTCCATTAACGAAACGACTTGATGTCCTGCCGTCTGTTCGACAAAAGCTAACCGGACTTCTTCTTTTCCTTGATAAACACGTTCATAGACACTCAATCCACGGGCATTGATGAACGTGCGGGCAGTCGTGAAAATAATCGGCCCGACTTCCGGCCGCCGTTCTTGAATAAAGCTTTGGCACTTGTCCTCAAACTGATTCAATCTTGTCCACTCCTTCTCTCTCTTTTTTTGCTCATGCTTATGTACTTCCCGTCTCGCCCTAATGATAATCCTGTTCTTCAAAAAAAGCGACCAATCGGCCGCTTCTTTCATCATTCCCCAAATTTTTTCAGTTAAATCTTCACACCAAGTGCACGCGCGACATGAATCGCCGATGTCGTTGCTCCGATTGTCCCGGCTCCCGGAAAAACGGTATCCCCAATGATGTACAGTCCCGGGATGCCTGTTCGAAATGAGGCGGCACGGAACAGACTCGTCGACGGCAACTGCGGATATCCACCAACGCCGCCGTTTGGACGTGACGTATACCGGACCCATGCTCCTGGTCCACCTGGGTAACGTGCAATGGCGTGTTCTTGAAATCCGGGGAACTCCTGCTCGAGTATGACCTCGAATTTCCCCTGCATCGTCTCGACTTGGTCGTCGTATTGCCCTTGATCGTCCCGGGCAAACCGGTCAATCGGTACATGACACGACATCGTCAACGTCCGGTATCCATCCGGTGCCCGGTCCAAGTCGCCTGCTTGCGATAACGAGATGAAGGCATGTCCGGACGGTAAGATCGGATCATGGACTTGTCGAAAGGCGGTACCGTCCTCGACGATCGTCTCCGGAATCGCGGCATAATACGTAAACGTCGCCCACTGTGAGAGAACCGCTTGCCGTTTATATGTGCGACGTAACGCCGGTTGCAAGGACGATCCGACGAGCTGGTGCATCGCTTCGATCGGTAAGGCCCCGATCACTTCGTCGGCAAGAATCAAACGTCCCCGACGATCTTCGAGTAAAAACCCGTCCCCTGTTTGTCGGATGGAGACGATCTTTCGTCCGAGTAAAACCGTTGCCCCGTCACGTTCCGCTGATGCTTTCAGTTGTTCGGCGACTTTGTACAATCCACCCGGCACATAGTAGGCGCCGTCATGATAAATCGATAAGGCGACCGCTCCAAGTAACGCCGGGGCTTCCGTTCCGGTCTGCATACTATCCAGGAGAATCCCATCGATTAATTGCGCAAACGTCGTTCCGTCCAGTCGATGTTTACGTAAAAGATGACCAATCGTCTGTGTCAGATAAGGCACTAACGGAAGACTCGAACGGACTTCTTTTAAAATCATTTGCGCATCCGTCATCGTTCGTAACGGTAACGCCGGCAACGCCTGCATCAACGGATGGACATGATGCTGGATCCGGTCAATTTCCTCAAAAAAGGCTTCGATCGCAGTCGCTTGCTCTGTGAATTGGTCTTTTAGATGCTGAATGAACTGGGTTCGGTCCCGGTAATACATGATGTCTCGCCCGTCGAGCTTAATCGTCATGACGACATCGAGTATTTCGACCGGAATCTTCAGCTGCAAGTGTCGGAGCACACGCTCATGAATCCCCCCTGGTTCAAACCCCATCCCAAGTGTCGCACCGACGGGGTACGTAAAGGATTGACGGGTGAACTTACCAGCTGAGCCTCCCCATTCACGGCTTCCTTCACAAAGTGTCACATTATACCCTTCACGCGCGAGCAAAGCGGCAGCCGTGACCCCGGCGATTCCCCCACCGATAATCGCAATCTGTTTCATGATGGTTCCTCCTCCAGGACTAAGTTTTCTTTGAACAAGAAATTACGGACTTCGCGAAAGACCGGTTCCCGGCGATGAATCGTAAAGTGATCATACTTATAGGATTTTGTCTGGATGTTATCGGTATAGGCTTCCAGCGCAAATGAACTTTTCAGCGGAATCAAGTTGAAGTCCCCTCCTTTTGCACCAAACGAATAGACGAGGACATCGCGGGGCCATGTCTCCAATCGCTCCTTCAAATTTTTCATCGTCGCTGAGTTTTCAGCCAAATCTTGAATCGCCGGACTGTTTGTATTCGTCCCGAACGGTGCGAGTGTCAATCCAAGCGTCGCATAATCCGATCCACTGATCGGCGCATCGAGCGTGACGAGTTTTCGGACCTGGTACGGAAGGTCTTCTTTTAACGTATAGGCGACGACATCAACGCCTCCCATACTGTGACCGACAAGCTGAACATCGGTAAAGGTGGCTTTTTGCTGACGGTCATATTGATCGATTGCCGCACTAAGCCACTTCTGTTGATTGAGCAGACTTGCTTCATCGTCTGCAAAGATAATCCGAACGAGCGGATATCCCGTCGTCGACGGTTTGACACTGCATGTCACCTTCCCCGCTCGCGAGACATCACAACGCCCACCGTCGTCCGCCAACTTGTTTTTTGTGAAGTTTTCAATCATCGGTAAAAACGTCCGCTCCGTCCCAAACAAGCCGTGGACCATGAACGTAGGCGTAATTTCACCGGCCTGCTTCGTGACGATTTGTTTTGTCGGTGGTGGTGCACTTGATGTCTCATCGGCAAAAATCCACCAAGCTCCTCCTCCGACAATCAGGCAGACGAGGAGTGAAATCCCGATTGTCTGCAATTGTTTCCGCCGTAATTTCCGGACATGGTGAATGACCCAGAACATCAATAACCCGAATCCAATCAACAGGACGACACCAGTAATGATCCAGCCGGTCGGATTTGGCACATAGGCAATCAGTTGCAACTGATTGGCTTTTGTCCCGTACAATTTCCAGGAGACATTGTTATAGTTCGACCAGTCGATGTTCTCTCCATTTTGTAACCCGATCACTTTAGGTCCATGTAAATTGATTTCGACATCGGCCTGACGGATATAACGATCCGCTAGTTTCTTGACTTGTCCTGTCGGTTGATAGCCTTTGATATTCAGACGATCAATACTGAGATCGATGTTCGTATCTAACCGGTACGTATTAAACCAAAAACCCTCTTCCGTCTTAACCTCGTATGTCGTATCAGGTGGAATCAAAATCCCCCCGATCCCCGTTTTCCATTCATCTTTGATCGTCGCTAAATCCTCGAATTTGGCAAACTTCTTTTCCATCCGAATTCCTTCATAATCATCCTGCGTCTTGAAGGTCTCTGCCGCGTAGCCATTTTCCTCCGCCTGTTTGACATACGTCTTCCAGTCCGGATTTAAATTGAGTAATCGTGCGACAGGATGTTCTTTTGCCGCGTACGTCGTTTTTAACGTCACACTTTGATCCGTGTGAACCGTAGCGTCATATTGAATCCGAATACATCCTCCGAGTAAGGTTGCCATCAAGACGAACGACAGAACAATTAGTTTTTTTCTGATACTGCTCAAACCGTCACACGCCCTTTCTCTTTATCTTGTCCTCTTTTCCCTATCTTACAATTGATTACGCGGGTGAATCAAATTGTCTAAAAAAATGTAACAGTTTACCTGGAATCTAATCTTTTTCTCAAAATTTACTAACCCACACACCAAATTGTCCAAGATGACCTGTATGTCCATTGTTCATCAAAATAGTTTCTTAAAAAATAAATTGTCTATTGTTATTTTTATATATTTTATAGAAATGACGGTTTGTCAAATTAAGTGCAACACTTCTTCCGAGAAGACCTCGTATGCAGTTTTCCAGTTGAGACATTTCCGTGGTCTCCCATT
>NZ_JACSMT010000033.1:0-29506 GCF_018618815.1 Exiguobacterium sp. s128
CAATGGGAGACCACGGAAATGTCTCAACTGGAAAACTGCATACGAGGTCTTCTCGGAAGAAGTGTTGCACTTAATTTGACAAACCGTCAAAACGAATCGTTTATTCTCTCATTTCAATGTTATATTATAAAAACACGAACCAAATTTTAGGTTTATTTTGATATTTTTTAACTGGAGGTTTTGCTGTTGCCATTGAAGAAAGGACTACAAGCCCTACTAAAACGTGGTCAGGATGTATCCGTCATTGATGAACATTTTGTGGAAAACCATCCAGATGCGATTTATACCCTTGATCTATTAGGACGTGTCACGCGTCTAAACGATAAAACGTCCCTGTTACTGGGCTATACGAGACAGGATTTAATGAATCATTTTAAACACTTTGTCCATCCGGACGATCAAGATAGTACGGTGGACCATTTCCAACAGGTCATGCAAGGAAAAAGCGAAACGTATACAGCACGGATCCGACATTCAAAAGGACAGTATCTGGAGCTGATGATCGTCAACATTCCGATCTTTGCGAACGGTTTGATTGTGGGTGCTTATGGAATTGCCCGGGATCTGACGACGAGCCGGTTGATGAAACAACAGATGGATTCGATCCAGTTTGATCAACAGTTGGTCGAGACGTTACCCGGCATCGCCCTCGCCGCCTTCAGCGAAGAAGGACACTTAGTCCGCTCGTCCGAGTCCTTCGCCGAACTGTTTGGCTTACAACCGGAGCAGCTCAAAACATTATCGAACCAAGACTTGTTACAGCGGATTCATCCTGCCGACCAGCAGGAGTTCCGTGAGTATCTGGAGTTGTTGAAAACCAATCGTTGCTTGTCGTCACTGGATATCGAAACCCGTCTGCTTCATCGACAGCATGGTTATCAGGATGTTTTGTGCCGCTGCGCGTTCCACCAAGCGGAATATCAGCCTCAGGCGGAGTTGACATGCGTCCTCTATAACTTGTCCGAGCATAAATCGTTGGACAAGCAACTTCATGCGGAAAAAGAAAAGTTTTTGTCGTTCCAACAAGTTTCGACGAGTGCCATCTACCGTTATGACATCACACAACACAAAATTGACTTTCATACCCGGGGATTTGAAAACATCTTCGACGGGTTACTCCACCGCCATGAACAGGTGGACGGCATTTGGGAAAAGGGATTGATTCTCGCGGAAGACCAACCGAAAGTCGAAGCGAGTTACGAGCGGATCCTTGCTCATCATGAAACCGAAGTCTCTTACCGCATTCAGCATGACGGTGCGATTCACTGGATTTTAGAAAACCGGACACCGATCAGCAATCCGAGCGGTGCGGTATTCGCCTTTCAAAGTGTCATCCAGGACATCACCCAATTAAAACAACAGGAAGAAAAAATTTTTCAGCTCGCGATGCACGACCGGGTGACCGGACTGCCGAACCGGACCCTCGTCCTCGAACAGATGGCGCAATGGATCGCGACGTATCCGACGTTCAGTGTCCTGACGGTCAGCTATAACACCCTCCAGGACATCAACCATGATTTCGGATATTCGATTGGTGATAAGTGGTTGTCGAAAACAGCGACACAATTGTTGTATCATCTACCGACTGCTTCTTACTTCGGTCATCTCTATGGTGACGAGTACATCATCCTCTTTCCGAACGTCGTCGCGGAATGTTCCATCAACAAGATTTGTGAGGAGTTACTCGAACTATCCAAACAAAAAATCATCATCGATTCGTACGAATGGTATCCGTCGATCGCCATCGGCGTCAGCCGCTTCCCGGAAGATGCCGATTCAGCGGAGGAACTCGTCAAGGCAGCGAGCATCGCACTCGGGCGGGCACGGGCAAATGACTACAGTGTCTACTCGTCGACCTTCAATATCGAGACCTACCGTCGTCATCAGCTTCAGAAAAGCATCCGGACCTCGATCCGGCGTAATGAACTGTTTCTTGAGTACCAACCAAAGGTCAATGCCTGGTCCGGGACGATCATCGGTGCGGAAGCGTTGATCCGCTGGCAACATCCCGTATGGGGCCGGATTCCGCCTAATGACTTCATCCCGCTATCAGAAGAAAGCGAGATGCATATCTTGATCGCCGACTGGGTGCTCGAAGAAACGTGCTGGAACATCAATCAATGGATTCTTGCCGGTCTGCCGATTGTCCCGATTTCGATCAATGTCTCACCCAAACGATTGATTCACGGAAATTTTGCCGAGACCTGTCAGGAAACGCTCAATCGGTTTGGTGTTTCACCGAGTATGCTCGAAATCGAGATTCTCGAAACCGACGTCTTGTTCGACAACAGTAAAATCCAGCAATCGCTTCAGACACTCAGTCAGATGGGCATCAAAATTGCTTTGGATGATTTCGGAAAAGGGTATTCATCGATTTCTTATCTGCAACAATACCCGATTGATACGATCAAAATCGATCGTCAGTTCGCGACGACGCTCATTCAAGACAAGAAAACCCAGTCCGTCGTCCGCAGTGTCCTCTTCATGGCAAAAGAATTCGGGATGGATGTCGTCGCAGAAGGTGTCGAAACAATGGAACAACTGCACTTCCTGCGGCAGTTACACTGTACGACGATCCAAGGTTACTTGTTCAGTAAACCGTTACCGAAGGCCGATTTTGAACGGACGATGCAAGCGCGGCAAATCCGTGCGACGGAGGCGATGACGATTGCCACGAACAATCGGACGATTGATGCGTCCATCACGATCCAACGATTAAACGGACAAGACATCACCGTAGGGCGGACGGACATCTCCGTCTCGAAAGGCACGATGCACAGTGTCTCCTTTTATTCGACGTTACACCTTCCCGTCCACGAAGGTATTGAACTCGTTTTGATTTTAAACCAACAGCCGATTCCGGTCCGACCGACTCAAACGATTGAGCTCGATAACGGCTTGATGGAGTACGAATGCCAGTATCTCGATTTGACCCAATCCCACCTTGTCTTTCAAGCCCTGCAGTCCTCTTAATCGTTGACTCATTTCCTTCATGAAAAGCCGCTGTTTCGATGTGAATCGGAAGAGCGGCTTTTTGTAGCGTACACCTGCTTTCCGTTCCTTCCAAACCTTCATTTTGAACCCGGATAAACTTATCTATATAAGTGATTGACTTAACTTATATAGATAAGTTAAGATGAATGGGCGCAGATAAGAAAACGTTTTCATTTCAAAGGATGTCTTCAGTTCAATCCAAAAGGAGAATGTGAGATGAAACCCAACTACCGGCACATCGCAGAACAAATCATCGAACGGATCGGCGGCAAAGACAATGTCGAACAAGCCGCTCATTGTGTCACCCGCCTTCGCTTAACACTTAAAGATCAAAGTCTGGTCGAGCAGGAGGCATTACTCGAAGTCCCGCTTGTCAAAGGTGCCTTCCTGAACGCAGGTGTCTATCAAATCGTCATCGGAGCCGGTGACGTCGACCGTGTCTACGCTGAATTCATTCAATTGACCGGTTTACAGGCAACGACGATTGCCGATGTCAAATCGTCCGGTGCGTCAAAAATGAATCCGTTCCAAAAACTGATCAAAGTATTTTCCGATGTCTTCATGCCGATCATTCCGGCTATCATCGTCGCTGGTCTCTTGATGGGGATCAACAATCTCTTTGGCATCGAATTCGGTGGCAAAACGATGATCGAACGGTACCCGAATCTCCAAGGGTTATGGGATTTGATCAACATGATGGCGAATACCGCCTTCGTCTTCTTACCGGCACTGGTCGGGTGGTCCGCCACGAAACGGTTTGGCGGCAGTGAAATCCTCGGGATCGTCATGGGGTTGATGCTTGTGCATCCGGATCTCTTAAATGCCTGGAACTACGGACAAAGTGCCTTAAAAGGTGACATTCCGACATTCAATATCCTCGGTTTATTTGAAATCGAAAAAGTGGGGTATCAAGGACAGATCTTACCGGTCCTCGCTGCCGCTTATGTCTTAAGTACGATCGAACGTTGGTTAAAAGACCGGGTTCCGAATGCGATTCAGCTGCTGGTCGTTCCGATCACGACGATTACGCTAACCGGTTTCCTCGCCCTTGCCGTCATCGGTCCCGTCACCCGTCAAATCGGGGATTGGATCACGATCGGTGTCGTCAACACGTTTGAAGCCGTTCCACTTCTTGGTGCGTTGCTGTTTGGTGCCCTTTATGCCCCGCTCGTCATCACCGGGATGCATCATATGTTCATCGCCGTCGACCTGCAACTGATTGGTCAAAGCGGCACGACATTCATCTGGCCGATGATTGCGATTTCGAACATCGCCCAAGGTTCGGCGACACTCGCGATGTTATTCCTCGCGAAAAACGTCAATGATAAAAACATGGCGTCGACCTCTGCGATTTCGGCTTACTTCGGTATCACCGAACCCGCCATGTTCGGCGTTAATCTCCGGTTCAAGTATCCGTTTTACGCAGCACTTGTCGGATCAGCGATTGCGTCTTCGTTCATCGCCGTCAGCGGTGTACTCGCACCGGCGATCGGTGTCGGCGGTCTTCCGGCGTTCATCTCGATTGTTCCGGGATCGATTCTGTCGTTCATCATCGGAATGATTATCGCAATCATCGTTCCGATCGTCTGTACGTTCCTGTTCCATTATGTCTCGACGAAACGTGCCCGAAAAGCGGCACTCAAAGAGGCTGCTTGAACTACCCCCACCTACGCTTCGCTAAGAGGTGGAGGATTCCTGAGTTATCCGACCTGACGGTCGAAACCTGATCAGGCTAACCCCGTCGTCCCGACGGTTGAAGAAGCTAAGATACGTTCGGCTTCTTGTTTGAGATTCAGTCCTGCGTTCACATCACGGTCGTGATGGATGCCGCAACTCGGGCATGTCCATTCACGCAAGCTGAGATGTTTCACGTCCTTGTGTTGATGTCCGCAACTCGAGCACAGTTGGCTCGAAGCAAAGGTCTTGCCGACCTTCACGACGGTCTTCCCGTACCAGTCTGCCTTGTATTCCAACATGCGGAAGAACTCCGACCAGCTGACATCAGAGATGGCCTTGCTCCACTTGCGGTTCTTCTGCATGTTCTTCACCTGCAAGGTCTCGATGCCGATGATGTCGTGGTTTTTGACGATCTCGGTCGATACCTTGTGCAGGAAGTCAGTGCGCTTGTTGGCGATCTTCTCGTGAATACGGGCGACCCTTTGCTTCTGCTTCTGATAGTTCCGTGCCTCAGACAGCTTGACTTTTTTGTTGAGGGCGATGCGTTGACGGCGGGAGAGCTTACGCTGTTCGCGCGCCAGCTTCTTCTCAAGCGAACGGAAGTAACGGTCGTTTTGGTAGACCGTGCCGTCCGACAGGATGGCGAATTTCTTGAGTCCGACGTCGACGCCGACGGATGAACCGGTCTTCGGCAGTTCGTGGATCTTCTGCTCGACGAGCAGGGAGACGAAATATTTGCCTGACGCGTTGCGTCGGATCGTGGCGTTCAAGATACGCCCTGTGATCTGTTTCGAATGGGCGAAACGAACCCATTTCAGCTTCGGAAGTTTGAGCTTGTTTCCGAAGATTGACACTTCAGGAAGCTGGTTTTCACCTTGGACGTTGGTCTTGTACGACTGGACGGGATGGCGCTTCGACTTAAATCGAGGGCATTTGTTCTGCTTGTTGAAGAAGCGGTCAAACGCATCAGCAAGATGCTTGACGCTCGTTTGAACAGAAGTGCTATCGACTTCCTTCAACCAGTCGAACTCCTGCTTCAACAAAGGAATTTCTTTAGAACAAGAACCGTAGGACAGTCCTTTTCCAGTGGTCTTGTACATTTCATCCCACTTCGCCAAGAAGTAGTTGAAGATGAAGCGCGCACACCCGATCGTCTTCGCGATCAGGATTTCCTGCTCTTTTGTGGGGTAGATTCTGAATTTGTAGGCCTTGTGCTTCGACACCATTTTTCACCTCCCTCAAAGTGAATATACCCGAAAGGCAGGCTGGCGAGTCATCTCCCACTTTCACTTTGTTTAGAAGTGGGCGTATTCTCGCCTAATTTTGATAAGTTTTAGAAAGGTGTGACCTGATATGACCCTTACGACAACCGACTGGCGCAAATCCGCCGTCTATCAGATTTATCCGAAAAGTTTTTACAGCCCAGAAGGCAAGACGACCGGCACGCTTCGCGGTGTGACGGCGAAGCTCGATTACTTGGCGAAACTGGGCGTCGACTACTTGTGGCTGACGCCGGTCTATGCCTCTCCCCAACGCGATAACGGATATGATGTCAGTGACTATTACGCGATCGACCCGTCTTACGGCACGATGGCAGACTTCGATGAGTTGCTTGCTGAAGCGAACAAACGACAACTCTCTGTCATGATGGATATCGTCGTCAATCACTGTTCGACCGATCACGACTGGTTTAAGCAGGGGCGGCATCCGGAAAGTCCCTACCATGACTACTTCATCTGGCGCGATCAGCCAACCGATTGGGTGTCAAAATTCGGCGGACCGGCTTGGTCATTTGATGATGTCGCCGGTAAGTATTACCTGCATTTGTTTGACGAGACACAAGCCGATCTCAACTGGGAAAATCCGGCACTCCGGGAAGCCATCTATCAGATGATGTGTTTCTGGCGTGATAAAGGAGTCCGTGGCTTCCGGCTCGACGTCATCAACCTGATTTCAAAAGACGACAGCTTCGCGAATGATCCGACCGGTGACGGACGAAAATACTATACGGACGGTCCCCGGGTCCATGACTACCTGCAGGAAATGAATCAACGGGTGTTTGACGGTCACGACCTGATGACGGTCGGTGAGATGTCGTCGACGACACTCGAACATTGTTTACGTTACTCGAACACGAACGAGCAGGAACTCAAGATGACGTTCAACTTCCATCATCTGAAGGTCGATTATCCGGACGGTCAAAAGTGGACAGCCGCGCCGTTCGACTTCCTGGAACTAAAACGGATCCTGTCAGATTGGCAGGTCGGGATGCAGGGAAATGCCTGGAACGCCATCTTTTGGTGTAACCATGACCAACCCCGTGTCGTCAGCCGGTTTGGTGACGATACGGTCTACCGGGTTGAAAGTGCGAAGATGCTCGCGACAACGTTACACGGACTGCAAGGCACACCGTACATCTATCAAGGAGAAGAGATCGGGACACCGAATCCCGACTTCACCGATTTGACGGATTACCGGGATGTCGAGACGCTAAACGCCTACACTGAAAAAACAGCACTTGGTGAAACGGAAGCTGACATTCTCGCTGCGATCCGTCAAAAATCCCGGGACAATGCCCGGACACCGATGCAATGGGATGCCTCGCCGCACGCCGGATTCTCGACGGCGACACCATGGATTCCGGTCGCTTCGAATCATACGACGATCAATGTCGAAGCAGCGCTCGCCGATCCGAATTCCGTCTTCTATCATTACAAGAAGCTGATTCAGTTACGCAAGCAGTACGATGTCCTGACGAACGGAAGTTACCGGCTTCTGACACCTGACGATCTTGCACTTTGGGCGTACGAACGGACGAACGACGATGAACAAGTTCTCGTCTTGTCGAACTTTTACGGTACGGCAGCTTCGTTCACGTTACCGAATGATTGGCTGGATCATCAGGTCTTGATTCAGAACTATCCGGATTTCTTAGAGACGTCAGGGCAAGTCACATTACGACCATATGAATCCATCATGCTGTATCGAACAGTCTGACCAAACAAACCCCGCCTTCTCACTCGGAGAAGGCGGGGATTTTTCAGGGATTTACTACGAGACACGCCGGTTCGCTTCCTCCCGTTTCAGCTGTTCGCGGAACAACCTTGTCTCGGCAATGACGACACCGGATAGACCAATCAGCCCAATCAAGTTCGGAATCGCCATCAGTCCATTGAAGACATCCGAGATCGCCCAAACCATGTTCAAGTTCGTCGTCATCGCACCCAGACCGGCGACGAGAACAAACAGGACACGGTACGGTAAGATGGATTTTTGACCAAATAGATAATAGATTGATTTTTCACCGTAATACGACCAACCAAGGACGGTTGAAAAGGCAAACATGACGAGTCCGATTGTCACGATGTATTTTCCGGCCGGTCCGAGGAAGACTTCAAAACTTGCTGTCGTCAACTCGACGCCTTCGAGTTTTTTATCCAGTTGGCCACCCATGACGAGCGTCAATCCTGTGATCGAACAGACGACGAGTGTATCGAGGAACACCTGTGTCATCGAGACAAGGGCCTGCCGTCCCGGAAAATCGGTTTTCGCAGCAGCGGCAGCAATCGGCGCTGAACCGAGACCCGCTTCATTCGAGAACACCCCACGGGCGACCCCGTAACGAATCGCGGCACCAATCGCTCCGCCTGTGATCGCTTCGTTTGAGAACGTACTGCTGAAGATCGTCGAGACAGCGCCTGGAATCAATTCGTAGTTCATGGTCAGAATCAAGAGACCGCTTCCGACATAAAAGAAAATCATGAACGGCACGAAATAACTGACGACCTTCCCGATTGATTTGACCCCACCGATGATGACGATCCCCGTCGCAACCATCAAGACGATGCCCGTGACGTAAAGTGGAACATCAAACGTCGACTTCATCGCGAGGGCAACGGAGTTCGTCTGAACGCCGTTTCCAATCCCAAATGCGGCAAGCGATGCAAAGGCGGCAAACAAAACACCTAACCATTTTTGTTTTAATCCCCGTTCGAGATAGTACATCGGCCCCCCGGCCATCTGTCCCTTCTCATCGACAACCCGGTACTTGACGGCGAGGATCGCTTCCGCATACTTCGTCGCCATCCCGAATAATCCGGACAACCACATCCAGACGAGTGCGCCCGGTCCCCCGAGGACGACCGCTGTTGCGACCCCAACGATATTCCCTGTACCGACCGTTGCCGCAAGTGCTGTCATCAATGCCTGGAAATGACTGATGTCACCTTCCGACGTATCGTCCTGATGTTTCGTGAATGCGAGTTTTAAGGCATACGGAAGCTTGGTAATCTGAATGAATCCGAGTCGTATCGTCAAGTAAATCCCCGTACCGACCAAAAAGATAAGCAGCGGCGGTCCCCAAACGAAATCCGATACCGTGCCGATCCAATCACTGAACGATGTACCCATTCTGTTTCCCCTCCTTCAATTCTGTATGTACTTTTCTATCTTTTCAGAATTTACAGATTATTGTCAATGGTTAATTTTCTGTGCAGACGATTGCTTAGCTTATATTGTTGTATTCTTTTTACTGCTCACTAAAAAGCGACCACCTTCCAGAGTACTCCGGAAGGTGGTCGCTTTTTCAGGTCAATCAGTTTCTTCTTATTGCTTGCTGCTCGGCAACTCCTGTGCGTCTTTTGCTTCCGCCGGCAACTCAATTGATTTAATCTCATTGAATTTCGAGAACGTCGATTCGTTTTTCATCGTAAATTCCGATTGTCCATCCACTTCGAACGCCATTTCCATATCCAGTGTTTTCGGATAATATGTCTTGGCGTCATATGTCATCGAGTATTCCATCTTTTTGTAATCGATTTGATCGATGACATCCTTCATCGGAGTAAGCTGTCCGGTTTGTTCGAGCGAATCTTTCATGAACGCTTTTAACTTGTCTCCTTTTAAATCAACGTCAATCTGATAGACGTTTCCTTCTCTTTTAACCGTCCAGTTGTCTTTATATTTCTTGAGCAACTGTAGATTTTGTTCAATTGAAGCATTTGATTTCATGCTTTCCATCATATCGCCAAGCTCCGAGATATCCTGGACGAACCATTGGTTATTTTGCGACATATACAATTTATCATCCACGATATAGTTTTCCACCCGAATGTCTTTTCCGTCCTGTGGATTTTTCATATTGACGGTTTGATGCATCGCCAGCGGTTTTTGAATGATATCGACCGCTACCTTTTGATTCACCGACATCTCTCCGGCGTCCGATGTCATGTCACCTTCCATATGAAACGATTTGATTTCTTCCTGCGCAGCCGTCGCTTTTTTCAGCAACTCCGTATTCGAAAGCTGTTTGGAACCGTTCTCCCCTTGACCGTCTTCTATCGTCTGGTCATTACACCCTGCCAGTCCAATCGTTGCTGTGAGGAGCCCGACTGTCACCCACCTTGTCTTCTTCACCGTCATTCCTCCTTTAAGCAGATTATCTTTATTTACGACCTGTCACTGGAAAATGTTTCAAACCCATTTCCTACTCTATTACCGTTCTGACTCTTTTTTACTCATGGAACTTACTGTCCAACGTAAAGTCTTCTGTTTGATTCTTAACAAAACTTTACATCCCTCAAATGTTCGTTTTACACTCCAGCGCTAAAGTTAGTCCTGTAGATTTGATACGATACTAAACAATATTTATGTTCCTTAAGGAGGACCCATCCATGAAGTTAAAACGAATCATTCCTATTCTTGCGTTATCCACACTGTCCCTTAGCACGATGGTCTCGATGAACGAGGCCGAGGCGAAGACGAAACAACCAAAATCACCTGAAATCCGCAACGTCATCTTCTTGATCGGGGACGGAATGGGCGTCTCGTATACGTCTGCCCACCGCTACTTAAAAAATGATCCTTCGACGCCACTCGCTGAAAAAACAGCATTTGATCAATATCTCGTCGGACAACAGATGACCTATCCGGAAGACCCGGAGCAAAATGTCACCGACTCGGCGTCTGCCGCGACGGCAATGTCGTCCGGTGTCAAAACATATAATGCGGCGATTGCTGTCGACAACGATAAATCAGAAGTCAAGACGGTCCTTGAAGCGGCGAAAGAGCGCGGGAAATCAACGGGTCTCGTCGCAACATCCGAAATCACGCATGCGACACCGGCCTCGTTCGGTGCGCATGATGAGAACCGCAAGAACATGAACGCCATCGCTGACGATTATTTTAAGGAGCGGGTCAACGGCAAACACAAAATTGACGTCCTCCTTGGCGGCGGGAAATCGAACTTCGTCCGTCCGGATGTCGATTTGACGAAATCGTTCAAGAAAGATGGTTACAGCTACGTCACGGATCTTGATCAAATGCAGGCGGATAAGAACAAACAAGTTCTGGGTCTGTTCGCGGACGGCGGACTGCCAAAACGAATCGACCGCGAGAACACCGTCCCGTCTCTCGAGCAGATGACGAACTCGGCCATCAAACGTCTCGATTCGAACAAAAAAGGCTTCTTCCTGATGGTCGAAGGAAGCCAAATCGACTGGGCGGGTCACGATAACGACATCGTCGGAGCAATGAGTGAGATGGAAGACTTCGAACGTGCCTTCAAAGCAGCGATCGCTTTCGCGAAAAAAGATAAACACACGCTCGTCGTCGCGACAGCCGATCACTCGACCGGTGGTTACTCAATCGGAGCAGACGGCATCTACAACTGGTTCGCCGAGCCGATCAAGGCAGCGAAAAAGACGCCGGACTTCATGGCAGCGAAAATCGTTGGTGGAGCGGATGTCCGTCAGACGTTAACGACGTACATCGACCAAAACCGACTCGCCTTGACGGAGGAAGAGATCCAGTCGGTCTCACGTGCCGCGGAATCAAAGAAAGTCCTCGACGTCGATAATGCGATCGAAGCCATCTTCAATGAACGGTCGCACACGGGCTGGACGACAGGTGGTCACACCGGTGAAGACGTCCCTGTTTATGCCTTCGGTCCAGCGAAAGAACGATTCGCCGGTCAAGTCGATAATACGGATCACGCGAAAATCATCTTCGACCTGTTGAAATCGAAGAAATAAGGAGACTTTCCATGAAACAGCTACTTGCTGCCTTGATGCTCGGGACGATCCTTTCCGGTTGTGGCAATGCGCCAGATGTCACACAAGAGAAGTCGTCCCCGAAACAGGAGACGCAGACGCCGGTATCGATTGAAAAAACTGCCGCTTACGTTCCGAATCCACAATTACCAGATGATCGCCAACTGACGTCCGTCAACCAATCGGTCTCCGACGACAAAGGGGAATTGACGTTAAAACAGATCGTCCGTCCCGACGTGACACGCACCATCGGACCGATTCAGATGAAAATCGAAGAAATCAAAGTCTTCCATGCCCGTCCGAGCTACGGGATGATCGACTTTTTCCACGGTTTCACACACGACGAGTCATTTGATCTCGTCAAGACACGGGTGACGATCACGAATACGGGTGAGGAACCGGTCACGTTCAATCCGGTCGCTCACTTCAAGCTTGGTGCCAAGACTGAGAAAACACTTGAGGACGATGTCTATCTCGAATCACTTGCGACGACATATGCTCCGTCCGAAACACGAAGGGGTAACTTTGGCTTCATCCTCGAACAACCGCTCACGTCGGTTGAACTGTTGACGAGTGACGTCTTGAACGAAAATCGTGACGTCGTCGAAAAAGGAATCTCTTTCTCGACGGACCTCTAACGGAAGATCGACAAAAAATAAGCGATTCATTCCCACTGCCACGGGATGAATCGCTTATTTTTGGTACAGAGCCGGAATATGTTCTGCCGGCATCGGACGACCGAAGTAGTAGCCTTGCATCCGTGAACATTCCAACCAGTTCAACACATTCACCTGCTCTAACGTCTCGACCCCTTCGGCGATGACTTCGAGCTCAAGCGATTTCGCCAAATGAATGATCGACGAGATCATCGAATACCCGGTCGTCGCCGGTTGAATTTTTTCGACGAACTCACGTGGAATCTTGAGTGTATCAATCGGGAAATCGGCTAAGCGCGACAACGAAGAGTACCCGGTCCCGAAGTCATCGATGGAAATCGTAAAACCGAGCTCCTTCAGTCGGTTCATCGTCTCGACCGTCTCTTCGATATCTTCAACCGCCGAGACTTCCGTGATCTCGAGGTCGATTCGGTTCGGATTAACCTTCGTTTCTTCCACTAATCGGATCAGTGTCAGGACAAACGTCGGATGATGGAACTGTTGCATCGAGACGTTCAATCCGACCTTTAAGAGGAGCCCCTCCTCTTCCCAGCGTTTGGCTTGTAAAAAACCTTCGCGTAACACCCATTCTCCGAGACGAATGATCATTCCCGCTTCTTCCGCCATCGGAATGAAATCATTGGGTGCAATCATCCCGAGTTCCGGATGATTCCAACGAACCAGTCCTTCGACCCCGACCATCTGATACGTCAGAGTATCGACTTGCGGTTGGTAATACAAAATCAATTGGTCCGTTTCGATTGCAATCGGCAACTCTGACTCCAACCGCAGGCGGTATGACGCCTTCTCGGCAATGTCTTCGAAAAAGACGATCGATTTACCGCCGCTTGACTTGGCTTGATACATCGCGAGGTCCGCCTGTTTCAGCAAGGTCACGACATGTTTACCGGTAGTCCGTGGACAGCTGACGGCTCCGATGCTCGGATTTGAGATCAGTTCGATCCCGTCAAGCGAATATGTCTTCTTTAAGCAGTCGAGCAACCGGGCCGTTCGATCTCGTCCCTGTTCGTCTGACGTGACCTTCCGCAGGATGACGGTAAACTCATCGCCGCCTTGACGAGCGACGATGTCCTCCGGATCGACGGTCTCTGTCAGCCGCTGCACGACTTGGATCAACAGCTGATCACCCACATGGTGTCCAAATGAATCATTGACGAGCTTAAAATCATCAAGGTCGATAAAGCAGAGAATGATCGTTTCATCGTCTTGTTCCCCTTCAACCAAATGGTGTAAGACTTCCTCAAAGTACGTCCGGTTGATCGCTCCGGTCAAATGATCGTAATAGGCAAGACGGCGGATCTTTAATTCATTTTCGCGGACGGTCGTAATGTCCTGACCAATCCCGTACATGCCGACGAAGCGGTCCCGGACACGAATCGGGATGTTCGTCACGTTCAGCAACACGTCCATCCCGCCCGATTTCCGAAAAATCGTTTCAAATTGATGGGCGGTCGTCTTATCGGTCGCCGCCTGTTGTTCCATCAACTGACGGTACGACTGACCGACTAACTCGTTTGCACTTTGCTCCGTTAATTTTTCAAACGACGGATTGGCACTCTCGATCCGTCCTGTCAGGTCAAGCGAATACACCGCGTCCGGATGATACGTGAACAAGGACTTGTAACGTTCTTCGCTCACTTCCAGTTCGTCCGCCTTATGATGAATTTCTTCTATTAACTCGTGATTGCTCAAAATCATCAAAATCTGCCGGATCAAAATCAAAAGAATCGTGATCGCACAACCGAGCATCAATCCTGTTAAGCCCTCATCCCGTCGCGCATACAACGCCATCGTCGAAAACAGGAGAATCACCAATACATACGGTAGAAACAACTTTCCTAATTGCATCGTCCCACTCGAAAATCTTTCCTGCTGTGGCTCTTCAGCGACCGGACTACCGATGTGCCCTGCGACACCTATCATCAACAACCCAAGGATGAATAACGGATCAATCAGCCGGACGGCTTCATTGCCGCTGACCGTCGTCATGTAGACGAACAGTGTATCCGCTCCGACCTGAAGCAACAGACCGATAAACAGAAATTGAAACAACCGGAGACGTTGCTGCCACTCCCGTTTCTCAAACAGATAATAGATACTGATCATACAAAACAGCAACACGATGTCACACATCGGATACGCAAACGCTAAGATCACTTCCCCGCGTGACACAAACGGTGTATCAAATAGAGGACGGATCAAGAAAAACCAGCTGTAGGTGACCGCAACCGTCGTGACGATCGCAATATCAAAAATAAAACTGATCAACCGGTTTTTCGTGACATGTCTGCGGATCAGATGTAAAAACGCCGCTAAAAACCAAACGGATTGAAAAACATAAAAAATATCTGACACTCCCGGAAACGGGACCTCGACTTGACGGATATTCTCATACGACATCCAAATCAATTCGGCAATCAGATAACTTCCTGTCCCACATGCCAAATAAAGAAAAAACCGTCCTTCGTGTTGACGGAATTTTTGATGTGCCTGCAATAACAGGACAGTTGCGATGATACAACCGAAGATGGAAAATACATTATTGCCCCAAGCGGACACGACGGGTTGTTATTCAAAAAGGATGATCCAAATATAATAGCCCATGATGAATAAAAGAATACCTGGTACATAATACGATTTTTTGAGACTGATCATGGTTCTTCCTCCTTCATGAAAAAGTCCTTCCCTTTCCATTAGGGATGGAGCCTTCAAAGTCCTGCGCAACAACAAAAAAAGAGACCTGTTTTCGATTGAAACAGGTCTCAAGTCTCACTTGTCGTACGTATTTAAATCGTCCGTAACAGATTTGCCATCTCAATCGCTGAAACGGCCGCTTCATATCCTTTGTTGCCTGCCTTCGTCCCAGCCCGTTCAACAGCTTGTTCAATCGAATCGGTCGTCAGGACGCCGAAGATGATCGGAACGCCTGTCTCACGTGACGCAGTGGCAACCCCTTTCGCGACTTCATTGCAAACATAATCGTAGTGTGACGTCGCTCCGCGAATGACGGCACCAAGCGTGATGACGGCGTCGTAGTTGCCGCTTTTCGCAAGCTTCTCCGCGACGAGCGGAATTTCAAACGCCCCCGGCACCCACGCCGTATCGACCGCGTCAGCTGCGACACCGTGTCGACGGAAGGCATCGTTTGCGCCTCCGACTAATTTTGATGTAATCAATTCATTGAAACGTGCCGCGACGATTGCGACACGTAGTCCCTCACCTGTTAAAAATCCTTCGAATACCATGTTATTGTCCTCCTTGGATGTCGAGCAAGTGCCCGAGTTTCGTTTGTTTGGTTTGCAGATAATTTTTATTTTCCGGAACCGGTGCGATTTCAAGCGGCACCCGTTCGAGCACCGTGATGCCATGTTGTTCAAGGGCTTGTTGCTTATCCGGGTTATTCGTCATCAAGCGGATCTTCGTCACACCTAAATCCTGCAACATCGCGGCTGCGACTTTGTAGTCGCGTAAGTCCGTCGCATATCCGAGCGCGTGATTCGCTTCGACCGTATCAAGTCCCTGCTCCTGCAACTCATACGCTTTGAGTTTCGCCATCAAACCGATGCCTCGCCCTTCCTGTCGCAAATACAGGACGGCGCCTCCTTCTTGACCGATTCGTTCGAGGGCGGCGTCGAGTTGTGGTCCACAATCACAGCGTTTGGAGCCAAAGACGTCTCCCGTCAGACATTCCGAATGAAGCCGGACGAGCATGCCATCCTCTGCCTCACCGGACAAGACGGTGACATGTTCCTTTGCATCCGGAGTCGTGTAACCAAGCATACGAAATGCCCCATGCGTCGCCGGCAGCAAGACGTCCGCTTCACGCCGAACGGGACGTTCGAGGTACGTGACGAGGGCATCGATCGTAATCATCTTCAATCCGTGGACTTCTTTATATGCCAGCAAGTCGTCAACACGCGCCATTGTCCCATCTTCTAAGATGATTTCACAAATGACGGCCGCTTCTGCGCTTCCGGCAAGGCGCGCCAGATCAACACCCGCTTCCGTATGACCACGTCGTTCCCGGACACCGCCTTCTTTCGCGATCAAGGGGAAGATATGCCCCGGACGCTTAAATTGTTTCGCCCCGTCCGTCAGCATCCGTTGGATCGTCAACGCGCGCTCCGCCGCGCTGATACCGGTCTTCGCCTCTTCGTGGTCAATACTGATGGTAAAGGCTGTTCCGTGCGGATCAGTGTTGACGTCCGTCATCGGGTTCAGTTCCAATCGTTTTGCCAGTTGCGGGCTGACCGGGACACAGACAAGTCCTTTCCCGTAAGTGATCATGAAGTTGATTTGTTCCGGTGTCGCGTGTTCCGCAAGAAGGATCAAATCGCCTTCGTTTTCCCGATTTTCGTCGTCACAGACGATGATCGGACGTCCTTGCTTTAACTCTTCAATGGCTTCTTCTATGAGATCAAATCCGTTCATCCTGCTCCGCCTCCTAAAAATGCCGACCAATCCGTTTTCTGTTCCTGTTGCGTAAAGTGATACAAGTGTTTTGCCATCAAGTCACACTCAATGTTGACGAGGGTTCCGCTTTGCAGACGATCAAACGTCGTCACTTGGCGCGAATGTGGAATCAGCGAAATCGTCAGACTGTCCGCTTGGACGTGTTGAATCGTCAAGCTGGTTCCGTTGATCGCAATCGACCCTTTCGGAATACAGTATTTGCGCCAGTCAGCGGTCTCAAACCGATATTCCATCGCTTCACCGTCCGGTCGACGGCTTAACAACCGGGCTGTCCCGTCAATGTGGCCACTAACGAAATGACCGCCGAATCGTCCGTTCGCCGGCATCGCCCGTTCGAGTTGGACCGGTGTGCCGACGCGCAATGTTTGAAGTGCCGTCGCCCGAATCGTTTCATGGACCGCATCCGCCGTGAATCCCGCCGCCGTCATCGCCGTAACGGTCAAACAAATGCCGTCGACCGCGATACTGTCACCGATTTTGGTTCCGTGAAGAACATGTCGCGCTTCGATTTCCAGCGCCAGACCGTTCGGACGCGGGACTTTCCGTTTAATCGTCCCGACTTCTTCAATCAATCCTGTGAACATGAGCCGTCTCCTTTCCGCGTATAGCCTAGATGAACATCCTGTCCAATTTGCGCGACGTCCGTTAAATCGAACCGGTCTTCAACCTCGATTGTACTCGTCAATCCGGTCGTGCCTTGTAAGACAGACGGTGCTTGATAGATCTCAAGACGATCGACAAGGTCCGCTTCTAAAAACGCCGACTGAATCGTTGGTCCACCTTCAATCAACAAACTGCGGATACCCTGGTCATACAATGTGTCTAAAATCTGATTTGGTGTTGCATACGTACCGACGAGAACCGTGACGTTCGATTGATCTGAGACACGTGGTTGTTCCGTCAGCCAGTACGTCGGATTCAAGCCGTCCCGAAAGACTTGGGCGGTTTCCGTCAAACGTCCGCGACGGTCGACGACGACCCGAATCGGTTCAGCTCCCGTTTCCGATCGTGACGTCAGTGCCGGATCATCAATCAAAACCGTCTCACTTCCGACCAGGATTGCATCGTGTGTTGCCCGTAGCTCACGCCCCGCCGCTCGCGCGGCAACTGACGTAATCCAGCGTTGCTCACCTGTCGTCACGATCCCGTTTAAACTTTGAGCGACTTTCACGGTGACATTCGGTCGTTTTCGCTTGAGACTTTGCCAAAACGGTGTATAAAAACGAACTGCTTCGTCTTCCAGTAATCCGACTTCGACCGTCAGTCCGGATTCACGGAGACGCACAATTCCCTGGCCCGCGACGATCGCATGACGGTCTTCCGTCGCGACGAACACCCGTTTGATGCCGGCAGCAATGATTGCTTCCGTGCAGGGTGGTGTCTTCCCGTGATGGTTACACGGTTCAAGCGTGACATACAGATCGGCGCCGCGTGCCGCTTCTCCGGCCATCCGTAACGCCTCGACTTCGGCATGGGGACCCCCGGCAAACCGATGCGCGCCAAAGCCGATGATCCGTCCGTGCTTCGTGATCACACAGCCGACACTTGGATTTGGACTCGTTTGTCCGTCTAACATCTCTGCCAATTGCATCGCCTGATGCATTCTATTATTCATGTTTTCGCTCCTTTCAAAAGAAAAAGACGCCGCTGCATTTGCAGGGCGTCATGATTGAAGGGTCACGAAAGAAACGTCTTGTTTTTCTGTTTTGAAGCATACAGAAATAGACCTTTCTCTGAATGTATTTTTCAGAAAATGGTTTCAAGCACATTTTTTCGTTCTTCTCCCATCCGGACTTTACCGTCGGCCTTGGAATCACACCAAGTCAGCCATAGTGCGTACACTATGGGTCGCGGGCTCGTCGATTCGAAAATCGCATCACCGCCGGTTGGGATTTTCACCCTACCCCGAAGAACTGGTTATTCAGTTGTGCAGTTCAAGACTAGCACAGGTTATTTTAAAATACAAAAAAGAATTTGTTTTTACATCCATTTCCGAAAAAATATGCCCCATTCAGCGGACTATCAAAGCAACATCTGCCGGATGGACACATACTTTTTATTTTGACTGTTACGCCAAATAACCGTTTTTCCGGTCATGGAACTCTTGTTTGACCGTCCCGAGCAACTGTCCGTCCGTCAACAGACGTAACGCCGTCCGAGCCAGGATTTTTGCGCCGGTGATCAAGGCTTCGTCGCCTTGTTCCGACCGAGCCGCTTCCCGGAAACTTTCCGTGTGGGCGACCAAATCGTCCGCTCCGATCTTGATGTACGGATGGATGGTCGGCAGGACCTGGCTGATATTGCCGGCGTCGGTCGAACCGAGACCCGGGCGTTCATCCGTCTTGACGTCTTCCCCAAGCGCCACTGCTTCCTCCCGGAAAATCTCGTCAAACGTCCGGTTGAACAGCAGATTGTCGACCTCATTTTGGAACGCGATGATCTCAAGCGTCGCCCCGGTCGCAAGCGCTGCCCCTTCGGCAACGGCCTTAACCTTCTTCGTCACGGCATTCAGCCGGTCGCGCGTCGTCGCCCGGATGAAGAAGCGTGCTTTGGCGTATTCCGGAATGATGTTCGGCGCATCACCGCCATCCGTGATGATGCCGTGAATCCGGACGTCGCTCGGCAATTGCTGACGCAAGGCATTGATGCCGTTAAACAGTTGGATGACGGCGTCGAGTGCATTGATGCCCTCTTCCGGTGACGCTGCCGCGTGAGCCGGCTTGCCGGTAAAGGCAAAGTCCAGTGGATCAACAGCAAGCGAGGAACCGGTGATCCGCGTTTGTCCGGACGGATGAATCATCAGTGCCGCATCAATCCCCGTCAGGAGATCATGTTTGACGAAGCTGCCTTTCGCACTGCCGTTTGGTCCACCTTCCTCTGCCGGTGTTCCGAGCACGACGACACTGCCCCCGACTTCATCGATGATTTTACTGAGCGCGATCGCCGCTGCGACACTCGTCGTGCCGATGATGTTGTGACCGCAGGCGTGACCAATCCCCGGCAAAGCATCGTATTCAGCGAGGAAGGCAACCGTCGCCCCCGGTTTATCCGAAGTCTTCCGGGCCAGGAACGCCGTGTCATGTCCCGCGACCCCGAGCTCAACCGCGAACCCTTCTGCCGTCAGGCGTTCCGCATGATGGCGCGAGGCAAAATATTCCTCGTTCCCAATCTCGGGTGTCGCATGAATCCGGTGACTCGTCTCGAGATACGACTCGCGTTTTTGTTCAATATCCTGCTCAATCGTTTGAATCAAGTTTTCCCGTCTTGTCTGAACCGTCATTTGGGTCACGCTCCTTTGGATGTTTAATTATTCGCCAATGTCACTGAGTGGGACGAACGTCGGAATCGTGCTTCCTTTGTACTCTTTTTTGATGAAGGCCGCGACATCATCCTGTTGGTAAAGTGAAGCAATTTTCTTCAACGTCTTTTTGTCTTTGTCTTCCGTTCGTGTCGCGATGATGTTGATATAGGGTTTCGCTGTTGCATTTTCATGGAGAATCGAGTCTTTGATCGGATTAAAGCCGGCATCCACGGCGATCCCGTTATTGATGATTGATGCCGATACATCCGGCAGAACACGTGGCGTCTGCCCGGCGACGACTGGGACAATCTTCAGCTTTTTCGGATTCTCGACGATTTTGTCGACGGCTCCGTTTCCGTCAAAGTCGTCCGGTAGCTTGATCAAGCCGGCTTCCTGCAGCAACAGGAGTGCCCGTCCCATGTTCGTCGCCTCGTTCGGGACGGCAATCTTTCCACCGACCGGGATATCTTTGACGTCCTTGACTTTATCCGAATAGATCCCCATCGGTGCGATGACGGTCGTCGCAATCGGCGATAGCTTTAAGTTATGTTCTTTTTTAAAGGCATTGAAGTACGAAATCGTCTGGAACGAATTGGCATCGATTTCGCCTTCTGCGAGTGCCAGGTTCGGTTGCACATAATCGGAGAATTTGACGAGTTCAATCGTGATGCCCTCTTTTTTCGCTTTTTTCGCGACGTATTCCCAAACTTGCGTATCCGAGCTGCTGACGCCGAGCTTGACCGTATTTTGATCCTCTTCCCCGGACGCCGCACACCCTGCAAATAATACCATCGTTAATGCTGCACCAATCGCTAATCCTTTTTTCATCGTTCATCTCTCCCTTATCTTCTCTATGTTTTTTAGTGTCTGCGAATTTTTCGTGCCAACAGGTTGCCCATCGTCTGTAAACCTTGGACGAGGATGACGAGTATCCCGACCGTGATGAGCATGACGGTCGTATCAAACCGTTGGTAGCCGTAGGTGATCGCCAAGTCCCCGAGGCCTCCGCCGCCGATCGCACCGGCCATCGCCGACGCTCCGATCAAGCCGATCGTCGCAATCGTCAAGTTCAGGACCAATGAACTGAGTGCTTCCGGCAATAAGAAACGGAAAATCGTCTGCAACGGTGTCGCTCCCATTGCCTTTGCTGCCTCGAGGACCCCCGTGTCGACTTCAAGCAACGAACTTTCGATCAATCGGGCGATGTACGGCGCCGCATAAAAGACGAGTGGAACGATTGCCGCCTGTGTCCCGATCGATGAACCGACAATCAGACGGGTCAACGGGATGATCGCGACGAGTAAGATGATGAACGGCACCGACCGGAAGATATTGACGATACTGCTCAAGACGTTGAAGAACGGGACTTGTTCGAGCAACGCCCCTTTTCGTGTGACGACGAGCAAAATCCCAAGCGGTAAACCAATCAAGGTCGAAAAGAGTAATGACAGACCGACCATCGTCAAGGTCTGCAGGAAGGCGGTCCAAATATCCGTGTAGTTAACCAGCATCTGCGAGCACCTCCTCGACCGTGACTTGGGCTTCGTCGATGTATTGCAAGGCCCGGCTGATTTCTGCCGTTTCACCAATCAGTTCGACGAGCAGACTGCCAAACGGGATGTTTTGCAGTTCCGTGATACTCCCGTGCAGGATGTTAAGATCGATGTCAAACCGTTTTGCGACTTGTGACAACAGCGGTTGCCCGGTATGTGCTCCGAGAAAGTTGATCTTATAAATATGATGGTTGGCTTCACGTCGTTCGATCAACTGTTGAACGGACGCCGGAATTTCATCCTGCATGACGGACCGGACGAAGTTTTTCGCCGTCGCCGTCTGCGGGTTCGAGAAGACATCGAACACGGTACCCGACTCAATCAGCTTGCCGGCTTCGATGACGGCGACCCGGTCACAAATCTCCCGGATGACGCCCATCTCGTGTGTAATCAGTAAAATCGTGATGCCGTATTCCTCGTTGATCTGTTTCAGTAAACGCAGGATATGTTGTGTCGTCTGCGGATCAAGCGCCGATGTCGCTTCGTCACATAACAGAACCGACGGCTGGGTCGCGAGTGCCCGGGCGATTCCGACCCGTTGTTTCTGTCCACCCGACAACTGATCCGGATAATGATCGGCTTTATCGGCCAGGTCGACGAACGCGAGGAGTTCATGGACACGCCGATGGATTTCAGCCTTTTTGACACCTGTCAGGACAAGTGGTTTCGCGACGTTCGCAAAGACGGTATTCGAATCCAGCAAGTTGAAATGTTGAAAAATCATCCCGATCTGTTGCTTGGCTTCGCGGAGTTGTTTTGCCGAGAGGCTCGTCAATTCTTGCCCATCGACTGTCACGCTGCCGGATGTTGGACGTTCGAGAAGGTTGACACAGCGTAACAACGAACTTTTTCCGGCCCCACTAAATCCGATGACCCCGAAGATTTCACCTTTTTTAATTTCAAGATCGACACCGTCTAGTGCAGCGATTGACTGATCTTGTGTCTGATAGATTTTTTTTACATTTTTGAATGTAATCACCACGTTTCCCCCCTTAAAAATACAAAAAGGCCTCTTCTTAAGAAACAAGAAGAGACCTGGATCCGCACAAAGGCAGAATCCACTCGACTCATCTCTCAGACAACTGTCTGATGGAATTGGCACAGTGCTCATAATGAGTCTGTTGCCGAGGTTTCGTAGGGCCAGTCCCTCCACCTCTCTGGATAAGTGTTGCAGTATGAAATTCATATGTGTGTTGTTTCGAATCAAGCTTATGTCGTAAAACTAATTTTTACATTACAGGTATATCTTTTAAAGGTCAACCATATTTTCAAAAATAAACCATATGACCCATATCGATTGAGATCCTGGGTTGTGCGTCATCATAGAAGCGTTCCGGATAGCGGTCAAAGACGAATTGACAACTCTTTCGCGTCAGTGCTATTATCTTCACAATGATTAATCCGACAATTCCTATACGATATATCAAGAGTGGACGAGAGAACTGGCTCTAGGACTCCACGGCAACCTGCAATTCGCAAGGTGCTCCGACCAGCAAAGCAACCGCTTTGGATGATACATACGAGAAACTCGTTTGCCGTCCAAAGCCAAACGAGTTTTTTTATTTTTGAAATGGAGGACACCTTGATGAGTATGCTTTATCCTGTTTTACCAGGGGCTGATGCCTTTTTATTAGAACGTGGATCCGTCGGGATTCTGTTGTGTCATGGTTTTAACGCAACACCACAAAGTGTTCGTGCTGTAGGCGAACGCTTCGCAGAACATGGTTTCACCGTCCATGCACCTCGCTTAGCGGGTCACGGAACCGACCTCCGTGACTTTGCCGCTTCGACTGCTGAAGACTGGAAACAAAGTGTCCGCGAAGGATTTGACCTGTTAGCCAAACAGTGTCCATCCATCTTCATCGTCGGTCAATCGATGGGGGCGACGCTCGCCTTAGCACTCGCCACCGAAGGATTGCCGGTCGATGGCATCATCACGATCAACGCAGCCCTGTCCGTCCCAGCGTACGAAGCGTTATCGTTCGATGATTGTCCGGACCAACTGCCTGAAAGCGCCCCCGATATCAAACGTCCGGCTTTTGAAATCATTTATGATTTCGTCCCGACCACGTGTGCAGCAGAACTGTTACGCTTGATCCGGGACACGGTTCCCGACTTACCTACACTTCAAATTCCCACCCTTATTTTATATTCTGTGGAAGATCACGTCGTCCCATCCAGTTGCTCCGATTACCTGCACCGGACAATCAGCTCTGTCGACAAACGTACGTATTGTCTGCTCAATTCGTATCATGTCGCGACGCTCGATTACGATCAAGAGGCAATTGTGGAGGAGACGATCCGATTCGTCGAACAGTTCAGCCGGTTGACCGAGACGGGTTGAACGTTCAGCTAACAAAAAAACAAAGCTAACAGTCCTGTCAGCTTTGTTGCGCTATCCTTTTTAAGAAAGGATTAGTTTTGTTGTTGTTTTTTCCACTCTTGTAACGGTTGGGGTTTACCCGGCACTTGATGACAATGACGGCAACGTGGTTCATAAGACTCAGAAGCACCGACTAAGATGATCGGATCATGATAGTTTGCCGGTTGACCGTCAATCAGGCGTTGGGTCCGCGAAGCCGGATCACCACACGATAAACAAATCGCCTGCAATTTCGTCACGAACTCGGCGCGGGCGAGCAACTCTGGCATCTTCCCGAACGGTTCCGCCCGGAAATCCTGATCGAGCCCCGCACAAATGACGCGTTTGCCGTCTTGCGCAAGCGCCTCGATGACGGAGACGATCTCATCGTCAAAAAACTGAACCTCATCAATTGCAACAACTTGCGTCTCTTCTGCTACCGCCACGTACACGTCACGGCTCGTCGCCATCGGAATCGCGATGACAGAATTGCCACCATGCGACACGACATGTTCTTCGTGGTAGCGGTCATCAATCGCCGGTTTAAAGACCTGGACCGGTAACTTGCCGTACTGTGCCCGTCGGACACGACGGATCAACTCTTCTGATTTTCCGGAAAACATACTCCCGCAAATCACTTCGATCCAACCATATTGATTGATCACATGCATCATCGAAAACACCGTCCTCTAAATTAGTCACTTTAACGAGTATAGCCCGAATCTAAATTGAGAAAAAGAGTTGACTTCTCAAAATCAAAAACCTATTTCCGATTTCCCTCATTCTTCATCTTGTCATTTCAACTGGTATCTCTTTCCTGTACAATAAAAGAGAAGTTTCTTTGAAGGAAGGTGACTCCGATTCATCACATGCTACATGAAGTCCTCCATCAATATGGAGCGTTCGGACTCGCCGTTCTACTCGCTGGTGGTATCGTTGGTTTACCTGTTCCTGATGAGACGTTACTCGTCATGTCTGGTTTTTGGATGCATCGCGGTGATTTACCTCTGATCGGAACGATTCTCGCAGCCTATGCCGGGAGTTGTATCGGTATGACGATCAGCTATTTGTTAGGTCTGAAACTTGGTATGCCGTTGCTGCACCGGGTTGCCCCTAAATTACGAATTTCCGAAAAACATATCTTTCAAGCAGAGGCCGGATTTTTACGTTATGGAAAATCCGTTTTGATCATCGGCTATTACATACCCGGATTACGTCAGCTGTCTGCTTTTTTCGCCGGTGTCTCGAAGATGCCGTTTCAAGTTTTCGCGACCTATGCCTACACAGGCGCCTTGATCTGGATCAGTCTCTTTTTAGGAGCTGGTTATTTTCTGGGTCGTCACTTTTCTTTCGGTTTGCTGGTTGCACATTTTGCGAACAACCCGGATATGTTGCCGTACCTCGTTGGGGCTGCTGGAGCAATCGGTCTGTCCTTTGTGCTTAAAACCTATCTCGCTTACCGTGCTCAATTCAGCCTATACAAAAACAGCCTGCTCCAGTGATGGAGACAGGCTGTTTTTGTATACAGAAGTCGCAATTACTTGCGGCCGTATTTTTTGTTGAAGCGATCGACACGACCGTCTGCAGCGTTGAACTTTTGACGACCAGTGTAGAATGGGTGCGAGTCCGAAGACACATCCACGCGGATGAGTGGGTACTCGTTTCCATCTTCCCAAGTGATTGTCTCGTTCGAAGAACGTGTAGAACCAGTCAAGAATTTGTACTCAGTAGTTGAATCCATAAACACAACTTTGTTGTATTTTGGGTGAATTCCTTGTTTCATGGTTGTTTTCTCTCCTTCCGCCCTGGTTCATTTGCTGAGCCAGAGTAAGTTACCTTCCTATACTAAACGATTTTTTGACGACCCGCAATACCTATTTTCATGTCGTTGTGTCTGTTTTCGTCACACGCGGTTTGACAGGTGCGCGTCGGACCGGTTTCTTCTTTTCTTTGTTCAGTTCCACAAAAAATTCTTCATTGTTTTTTGTGTCACGAATCTTCCGTAAGAAGCTGTCAACAAACTCGTTTGATTCGTTCATCGTCCGACGAATCGTCCACAAGGCATCGAGTTGATCTTGCGGTAACAACAACTCTTCTTTCCGTGTTCCGGATTTCCGAATATCGATGGCCGGGAAAATCCGACGCTCGGATAGTTTCCGGTCTAGATGAAGTTCCATGTTACCGGTCCCTTTAAACTCTTCATAGATGACATCATCCATGCGTGAGCCCGTCTCGACGAGCGCGGTCGCAAGAATCGTCAAACTGCCACCATGCTCAATGTTACGCGCGGCACCGAAAAAGCGTTTTGGTTTATGGAAAGCAGCAGGATCGATCCCACCTGATAACGTCCGACCGCTTTGCGGGACGGTTAAGTTATAGGCGCGCGTCAAACGTGTGATGGAGTCCATTAAGATGACGACGTCCTTTTTATGTTCCACAAGACGCATCGCTCGTTCAAGTACGAGCTCTGAAATCCGAACGTGATTATCCGGTGTTTCGTCAAACGTCGAACTGACGACGTCTGCTCCCGGTACGGACCGTTCGATGTCCGTCACTTCTTCCGGTCTTTCATCAATTAAAAGAACAATCAGCTCGACGTCCGGATGATTGACTTGAATCGAATTGGCGATTTCCTTCAATAGAGATGTCTTACCTGCCTTAGGCGGCGCGACAATCAATCCCCGTTGTCCGAATCCAACCGGCGCAATCATATCCATGACACGAACGGACAGATGACGTGGTTCAGTTTCGAGTCGCATCAGACGATCCGGATAGATCGGTGTCAATGCCGGGAAAAATAACCGATTTCGTGCCGTATCCGGTGCTTCTCCATTAACGGCTTCCACACTTAAAAGACCTTGGAACCGCTCATTTTCTTTTGGCGGACGAACTTTTCCGGTCACGACGTCTCCATTACGGAGGTTAAAACGGCGAATTTGTGAGGCGGCAATGTAGATGTCTTCAGAGGATTGCGAATAGTTGATAGGACGAAGGAAGCCGAAGCCACCATCATTTTGCATCTGTGGGTTACCGGGGATGACTTCTAATACCCCTTCGAGGAAATAAAGACCTGTCGATTCCGCTTGCGCTTTCAGAATCTTGAACATCAATTCACGTTTACGGGCTTCTCGGTACTGTGGCACATTTTTTGCTTTTGCGATTTCATATAAGTCTTTTAATGTCAGGTTACTCAATTGAGCAAGTGTATAGGAACGTTCTGGTTTGTCGGTTTTTTCAGTTGGCATATGCATTCACCTATTCTTCATATAAATTCAGTTGCAAAGATCTCGCTGTTTATTTTACAAGTGTAGCTTAATAATTTCTTCGTGCATTAAAGGTATCACATTTGCACCTCTTTCGTCGTGATTTAAAGAATGGGAATTTCTTCTTTGTAATATTCGAGCATATTATTGCAGTTATGTTACAAAAACGTCATGTTTTGTAGCGGAACTGAAAAAACGTTTTCATGTCTCCGCATGCTAAGATAATCGTGCAGAGAAAAACTTACACAGTTGTAAGGCAAACTGCTTAAACAAACACTTAATGAGATTGATCATATAACCCGGTTTTCAAAACTACTTTAAAATGACATGGAGGATTTCACATATGAAACGTTTTCTAGCATCGGTCGCGGCAGCAGCATTAGTGGTTTCAGGATTTGCATCAGTGGGAACAGGTAAAGTTGAGGCAGCTTCGACAGTAACGAAAGTCAAGATCACAGATAGCGGATTACGCGTTCGTACAGCTCCTTCTACAAAAGCAAGCATCGTCGGTAAAGTAAACGCAGGCCAATCATTTACATACAAAGGTAAATCAGGCAGCTGGACAAAAATTTCATACGGCGGAAAAACACGTTATGTGTCTACGCAGTACACGAAAACATACAAAGCTTCTACTGCAACAGCTAAAAAATCAACGACTTCTTCATCAACACGTACACGCCTTCTAAGCGAAGCTGCTAAACATAAAGGAACTCCTTATGTTTGGGGCGGAACAACGACTCGTGGATTTGACTGCTCTGGCTTCACAAGCTATGTCTATAAAAAAGCAACAGGTAAAACATTACCACGTACGTCTTCTTCACAATACGCATCGTCTAAAAAAGTCAGTGTTTCTAGCGTACAACCAGGAGATCTTGTCTTCTTCTCACACGGTAACGGCATCCAGCACGTCGGAATGGCAACAAACAAAACAAGTATGGTCAACTCGGAAACGGGTGGCGTTAAATACTCAAGCTTCAAATCAGGTTACTGGGGTTCACGCCTTGTCGGCGCGGGTTCATACCTATAATTCAAATGACCAAGCGGTTGAGCATCGGCTCAATCGCTTTTTTTCTACACAAAAAGGAGGATTTGATCATGAATGTATTGATTACCGGAGCTTCCGCCGGAATTGGGCGGGAACTGGCTTATCTCCACGCAAAACAAGGACACCACCTGTTACTTGTCGGACGAAACGTCGAACAGCTGTTTGAAACCAAACACTTCGTCGAACAACGCGGTGGTTCGGCAACAGTTTTTCCATATGACATTGGTCAAACACTTCACATCCAAGCCTTGTTACGTGCTACCGAACACCTCCAAATCGATATCTTGATCAACAATGCAGGATTTGGGCTTTACGGTGAATTTCTCGAAACGGATCTCTCGCGTGAATTGAACATGATCGATGTTAATATTCGTGCGCTGACGTATCTCACTAAAATGTTCGCCCAGCGGATGACAATACAAGGTGGAGGTCGCATCATTCAGATTGCTTCAACGTCCTCTTTTCATGGTGGTCCTTTGATGACTGTCTATTATGCGACAAAAGCCTACGTGCTCAGTTTTTCAGAGGCACTCGCCGAAGAACTCGCACCATACAACATCCAAGTGACAGCGGTTTGTCCCGGTGCAACCCATACCGACTTCGCCGCGACGGCCGATCTTGCGACGTCTGGTCTGTTCAAACGACCGGGTATCATGGACGCACCGACCGTTGCTCAGCTGTCGTTCACCGGGTATATGCAAGGAAAAACGCTTGTCATACCCGGTCGCAGCAATGCGATGTATGTCTTCATGACACGCTTTTTCACACGTCGTAAACTCGTCCAGATGACACATCAGCTACAAGCTCCGACAGATCGCTAATAGAGTTTCTTGCAACGAACGGTTCTGGTATCCATTAATCAAACAGGGTTGACTCAAAAAGAGATCACTCGTCTTTTCACGCCCTTTCCTCAGGCGAGACACAAGCCAGTTTTCCTGCCTTCATTCAGGCAGGAAACCGGGTCTTGTTTGTCTCTGGCAGCGCAAGCCTACTTGCGCTTTTTCCTGTAGGAGTTGCGTGAAGTGATATGCTCCCCAATAGGTAGACAGATGAAATAAACAATCTGTTTTTCTATTAGGGGGGTCTTTTTTATGACAAGAACTAAGCATTCC
>NZ_JACSMT010000034.1:0-29266 GCF_018618815.1 Exiguobacterium sp. s128
TTAGGCTACCTGACACCTAAAAAATATGGTGTACTGGCAGCCTAATCAAGGTGTTTTATATGTGTCTCATATTGCTAGGTCAGTCTAGACACAGATGCTTTTTGTGATCATTAAGCTGCAGCTTGTTTTGAAAATGGAGTGGGGACATGGTGAACCGGCGTATCTTTTTGCAACAGACGTAGCCCGTTCAAAATAACAAGAATTGTTGATCCTTCATGACCGACTACCGCAAACGGCATGATCAGAAACTGTGAAAAATTAGAGATGATCAATAGTACGATGACACTGATTGCGAGCGTGATGTTCTGTTTGACGACACGGTTCATCTTGCGTGCTTTGTTGACGGCATAGGCGAGACGACCTAAATCGTTTTTCATCAGAACGACGTCTGCTGTTTCGAGCGCAGCGTCCGTTCCTTCACCCATCGCAATCCCTACGTGGGCGAGGGCAAGGGCAGGAGCATCATTGATTCCGTCACCGACCATCGCAACCGTTTTTCCTTCTGTCTGATACTGTTTGATGTAGCGCACTTTATCTTCCGGCAGACATTCTGCGACATAATCCGACAGACCGGCTTCCTTGGCGATCGCAGCAGCAGTCACTGGATTATCGCCCGTCAGCATGATTGTCGTGATACCAAGCGAGTTTAGTGATGTGATCGCTGCCTTAGCTTCAGGGCGAATGGTATCCCGTAATGCATAGAGGGCGATGATGGATTGACCATTGCTGACATAGACCATCGTGTTTCCTTGTTCTTTTAAGGATTGTTCCATCGATGCGAAAGGATCGGCCAATCCTTCATGGAATCCGTATTTACCAATCCGATATGTGGTGCCGGATACAGTGGCCTCGATCCCGAATCCCGTGACATCCTTGAATGCAGAAGGTTCGATAAGATCCGTTTTTAAATGGGTCACGATTGCTTGCGCTAACGGATGGTTCGACTGCGCTTCGATTGAAGCAACTGCTTGTTTTACAGCAAACGAATCAATCCCGTCAGCATAATGACTTTCTGTGACAACCGGCTTCCCGGTCGTCAGGGTACCGGTTTTATCGAAGACGATCGTATCGACTTGGCCAAGCGTTTCGATATGCGCACCACCTTTAAACAACACACCGTTGCGGGCGGAAGCGGCAATGGCAGATAAAGCAGCCGGTGTGATTGAAGCGACAAGAGCACAAGGCGAAGCGACGACGAGTAAAATCATTGCCCGGTAGATACTTGTTTCAAACGACCAACCGACAAGGTAATGAGGGACGATCATCATCAAAGCAACGACGAGTAACACGATTTTGACATACCGGCTTTCAAAGCGTTCGATGAATTGTGCGGAAGGTGACTGTTCGCTTTGTGCGTTTTGCACCATATGGATGATTTTCTGGAACAAGGATTCATCGGCGGCTTTTGTCATCTCGATCGTCAAGACACCGTTCATGTTGACCGTTGAATTGTAGACGGTATCACCGACTTGTTTTTCAACCGGAATCGATTCACCGGTAATCGATGCTTCTTCAATGGCCGCTTGACCGCGGATGATTGTCCCATCGACCGGAATCCGTTCGCCTGGTCTTACATACACGATATCTCCGACGGATAATCGTTCGAGGCTTACCACTTCCATTTTTCCTTCAGCATTCAGCCGTGTTGCTTCTTCTGGCTGGAGGGACATCAAACTTTGAAGCGCACGCTCATTTTTATTCATAGTGTACGTTTCGAGCGCACCGGACAGCGCGAAGATGAAAATCAAAATCGCACCTTCCATCCAGTAGCCGATTGCAGCTGCACCAATCGCAGCTAAAATCATCAACAACTCGACATTTAATGTTTTATCGTGATACGTTTCCGTCAATCCTTCTTTGGCTTTCGCGTAACCACCAATCAGATAGGCGGATAGGTAAAGTGTGACATAGGCGGTAGTCGGGACGTTCACTTTTTCGAATGCATAAGCAATTAAAATCAATATTCCACTAAAGAGTGCTAGAATCAATTCGTGATGCTCTTCCCAAGCATGACGGACCGCTGAACGTTGGTGGATATCGGTGGTAGTAGAGGTGGTCATATCAAAACTCCTTTCAAGTTCTAAATGAGAAATGAAATCATTATAGTAAAACATTGAGAATGTTGATTACCAACGTTTTTTCATCAATGATAATGAGTTTCATTGTCGCTAGATTATAATGATTATTATCTGTATGTTTACTATATCATGCTTAAGCCAAAAGGAACAGGAAAGGAATCAGCAAACATGAAAAAAATATTGACCAATCGTTTTGGAATGGTGGCTCTTGCTTTAGTGACCACCTTCCTATGGGGAAGTGCCTTCCCGTTCATCAAAAAAAGTTATACGTTACTTGCGATTACATCAAACGAATACGGAGAACAACTTTTATTTGCCAGTTACCGTTTTTTCCTTGCGGGTGTTTTATTGTTGATCCTTAGTGTTTTGGTATTCAAACAACCGATTACACTTAAAAATCGGACTCTTGCTTATAGCCGTTTAGGATTCTTTTTGACGTTTCTCCAGTATGTCTTCTTTTATATCGGTCTGTCCTTATCGACAGGTGTCCAAGGATCGATCATCGCGGGATCAACTTCATTCTTTCAGATGTTACTGGCGCATTTCCGTTATGAAGACGATCGATTGAACCGATTCAAAGGACTGGCACTTTCTTTAGGGTTCACGGGTGTAATCTTAGCGAACTGGCCGCAAGGCTCAGCGGGAGTATCATTTGGTGTCGGTGAGGTGTTACTGATCCTGGCAATGATTTCTGGAGCCTTCGGTAACTTAGTCGCGAAAGAATATTCAGCAAGCTATCCCGTCGCACCGATGACAGGATGGGCAATGGTCATTGGATCGATCGGCCTGTTCATCGTCGGAGCAGTTCTAAACGGAGAGTGGTTCCCATTCGCCTTCACGAGTACGACTGGATGGATGCTCTTATACCTTGCTTTTTTGTCCGCGACGGGCTTTACATTATGGAATTTATTGATGAAATACAACCCGGTCAGCCGTGTTTCGCTATTCATGTTTTTTGTGCCGATTTTTGGTGTGACATTGTCAGCACTTATTCTCGGAGAAGCGATTCCACCGCAAGCCTTCATCGGACTCGTGTTTGTCGTCACAGGAATTCTTGTTTCGACCTATCTGCCCATTTGGTTTCAAAAGCGGAGTTGACGAAGATTCTGAATCGTGCAAAAATAGTCTCAATTAAACCTTTTATGGGTAATCGTTCGTTGCTTAAGCCGACTTGTTCGGCTTTTTCTGTACGGTCATAAACCACCGATTCGGCCTTGTCTTAAAGGCTAGTGCAACTAAAAAATGAGAGGAGATGAGAGGAATGGAACGGAATGAGATCGTTCGAAAGATCATTGCGAATCGTCGTCCGCGGGATGAGTTTGCCCGGTTTGTCGTAACCTGTGTCAGTCAACAATTAAAAGAGACACATGGAGAGGTCGATGTGGAAATCGTGGAGGCGGAAAGAGGGTATGATTCAGTTTGGTCAATCAACGGTCGAGAGGTCGTCGTATTGCTAGAAACGGAAGAGTTGAAGCGGGCAAAAGAACAACCGTATGCGATCGATGATAAGCTCTGGCATAGTTTTCGGCAGGAAGGGATCGTTAAATAGAGGAAAGATTTCAAAACATGACGTGTAGTCGCCTAACAAAGACGGTCGTTCCCTTTTCGTGGAACGACCGTCTTTGTATATAGGGTGGCGTCAATGTGACTTCGGCTTAGATCGAAAAAGAAGATAAGCGAGTGTCGCAAGGACCAGGACAAACAAGCTGAAATAGAAGCTTGGGGGTAACACGACAAACAGACTACCGGAAATGGGGCCGAGTATCGATCCCAGGCTAAAGGAAATACCGGCAAGCAAGTTTCCGGTCGGTAGTAAATGATTCGGAAGCTGTTCTGTCATATAAGCGACACCAAGCGAATAGGTGGAGCCGAGCGCCATCCCGCTGATCGCGAAAATCGTAAACAAGGCGCCATAGCTTTGGAAGAAAAAGCAGGCCGTCAAAAAAGCGACGGCTCCGATACTGAGTACGGAAATCAACGTCCTCCGTTTTCCGAAATGATCTGCAAGGCGGCCGAGTGGTAGCTGCATCAAGAGGGAACTGACGACAAACGTTGTGATCAGCGTACTCGTTTGAGCGAGTTCATAACCATTTCGAGTGGCGAAGACGGGGAAGCTTGCGTTTAATGTAGCTTCTAAAAAACCATAAGTGAACCCTGGTAATAATGTAAACCAAGCCGTCGACAAGACGAGGCGATAGCGAGAAGCGGCAGACTGAAGTTCTTCCGGCATGATGTCAGACGGCTTTTCGTTTGGCAGTTGTCGCAAGGCAATCAAGACAAGGACAGTCAATATACCGGTCAAGACGAATGGGAGCCAACTGATCCAATCAACGAGTGGAGCAGCAAGGGGACCAAGGGCAAAACCAAGACCAAATGCCATGCCGTAAAGGGACATCGTCCGACCGAGTTTGTGATTCGGTGTGATCGATGTGACCCAGACTTGTGATCCGTAGTGGAGCGTCTGATCACCAAAACCAACGATGAATCGTAAGACCATCCAGGCCAGAACACTTGGCATGAGCGGAAAGGCAAAAACGGCAATCGCAACTAGAGCGAGTCCAAACGAGATGACAGGTACGTAGCCGTGGCGCCGTAACGGTTTTTCCATCAGTGGGGCGGCGACGATGATACCGATGTAAAGAACGGCAGCGCTTAGTCCGTTTATGTAAGCAGGAGTTCCTTGGCGTTCCAACAAAATAGATAATAAAGGAATGAGCAGTCCTTGGGTGAATCCTGAAATAAAGACGATCGAAAGAATCAAAGCAAAACGACGCGACAAAACAAACAACTGCCTTTCTTTTTTCATTAAGCATAACATGCCCCGGATATACGTTTGTATACCGGGGCATGTCCAGTCTTATGGTTCTTTTTGTTCAAAGCGTGTTGGACGAGGCATATGCAATAAATGTTCATCCCAATCCGTCTGATCGAACACTTCATCGTGTTCGATACTATGAGACACACGAATTCCAAACATCATAATCCCAAGCACCATACTGAACATCCCGATAATCGTGACAATCCCAACGAGCCATTCCATTTGAAAGCCTCCTTCAAACAAGGAAAGTGTGTCAACTTTGTGACAGACTTTTCCCGTTTTAAAAGACGCTTAAACCTTAAGTGACATTAAAGGCGACTTGTCTGTTTGAGGAAATCCACTTCCGGATAGTAGGCATTTTTGACAAGGGCATTTGGACCAAGGCACTGAACGGCAGGGCAGTGGCAGGACAAACTTTGATTAAGTTCTGTTTGTTGCCATTCTGCGTAAGCCTCGTTAAACGACGTCTCATGAATCGTTCCAAGCGATGCGAGTTCATCACCAAAATCCGTGACGATGATTTCTCCGTCAAAGATGTTGACGTTCAGGCGTGAGCGTCCATCAGGATCGTTTCGGACGGAGACGTTTGTTTCCCTTTGAAGACGACGATGGAGTGTTAAATCTTCCTCTTTCATCGAGCAGGCATAAAACGGCAGGGTACCAAACAGCATCCAGACATCTTGATCACGGGCATCAAGCAAACGGTGAATGCCGTCACGAATCTCATCGAGGCTGGCCGCTTCAATCATCGACGCAAAATCTGCAGGGTACATCGGGTGGACCTCATGCCGGACACAGCCCATATCGACGATTTCTCGATGGATGGCTTCTAAATGCGGTAACGTTCGTTTATTGATCATCGTTTCCGCTGAGACGAGGACACCACGCGCATTCAAGAGACGGGCATTTTCTTTCATCTGTTCAAACAATTTGGTACGTGCTTCCCGTGATGGTTTTCGTTCCATCATCGCAAACCCACCATCGATGAAGTCGTCTGCTGTGCCCCAGTTATGGGAGATATGTAAAACGTCAAGATAGGGGATGATCAACTCATACCGGGAAAGGGGAAGTGTTAAATTTGAGTTGATTTGGGTTTTAGCTCCACGTTCGTGGGCATACTTAAGTAAAGGGACGACATATTCCCGAACCGACTTCATCGATAACATCGGTTCACCGCCAGTAATCGAGAAGGCACGCAGGTGTTCAATCTCGTCTAGCCGTTGGATTAACAAGTCGACTGAAATGCTTGGTGTTTCGCTGCTCGATAACATATAGCCGACGGCGCAGTGTTCACAACGCATGTTGCAAAGGGTCGTCGTCGTGACTTCGATGTTCGTCAGCCGGGATTGTCCGTACTGTTCTAAATCACGATATGCTTCCCACGGATCGTTTTCAATCGTGATGGGGGATGTAAGTGACATCATTAAATTCCTCCTTTTAGTGCTCCACTACGTATCGTATGCTAAATGGACGATAGAATAAAGAAGAAGAAAGGAAGTCAGAATAATGGGAAAAGCAAGAACTGATAAACTTGGGCAGATGAATGTGCTAAAATCAAGAATGCAGCTTTTATGCCATACGATTGATTCATTGGATGAAACATCAGATATTGAGGATTTGGAACGGTTAGCCGTCTCCTTGGATCAGTTGAAAGCCAAGGTGCTTCGTTATGCAAAAGACATGAAGGAACATGAGGAATCTGAGAGCGGTTCATAACGACCGCTTTTTGATTTGGATCATGGAAAGGATGGATCAGATGACAACTAAAATTAAATTACAAGAGGGCGAAATACGTTCTGTGACCTGCTTACGGATGGGGATCAACGGGGAAGGCATCGCGACACTCGAACGACAAATCGTATTCATACCGGGTTTACTTGTTGGTGAAACGGCTCAAATCGAGATTACAGAAATCCATAACAACTTCGCGAACGCCAAAATCTTGAAACGAGATGTTCGTTCGCCGGATCGCGTGACACCATTATGTCCGATTTACAGCGAGTGTGGCGGATGTCAGCTTCAGCACATGAGTTACGAAGGACAACTTCGGTATAAGGAAGAAATGGTCCGGAACGCCTTTACGAAGTCAACGAAACTCAATGTTGAAAAAGCGGATATTCGTCCGACGATCGGCACGACGGAATGGGAATATCGGAACAAATCCCAGTTTGCGGTCGGAAAAGAAGGGACACAAATCGTCAGTGGCCTTTATTCTGCCAACTCGAACCGTTTGGTTGCGATCGAGGAATGTGTCGTCCAAAACAAAGAAACATTACGTGTCAACAACGCTGTAACCAAATTGTTGAATGACTACAACGTTCCGGTCTACAGTTCAGCGAAACAAGATGGCGTCATCCGCAATATCGTCGTCCGGACGGGGATCAAGACGGGTGAGATTCAAGTCGTCCTAGTCGCCTTCAAAGATGGCTTCAAGGATCTAGAAGGGTTATCACGTGACATCTATGACATTCCAGGTGTCATTTCGGTCGCTCTCAACATCAATGATAAATTGACGTCCCGTGTGTTCGGAGAACAAACGGAAGTCTTACGCGGCGTAGAACGGATCGAGGAACAGATGGGTGAATTCACATACCAACTTTCACCACGCGCCTTTTTCCAGTTGAATCCGGAGCAGGCAGAGCGGATGTATGGAGAAATCGTCAAAGCAGCTGCTTTGACCGGTGAAGAGCGTGTCGTTGATGCCTATGCGGGTGTTGGATCAATCGGACTTTGGATTGCTAAAGGTGCAAAAGAAGTCCGCGGGATGGAAATCGTCGAAGAGGCAGTCGAAGATGCGACGGCACACATGAAGCAGTATGGATTTAATCATGCGCAATACGTGGTCGGTAAAGCGGAAACGTGGATTCCACGCTGGGTCAAAGAAGGATGGGTTCCGGATGTCTTCATCGTCGACCCACCACGTGCCGGATGTGATACACAGTTATTAAATGCGATGATTTCTTCCAAAGCGAAAAAAATCATTTACGTCTCGTGTAATCCTCAATCATTGGCACGCGATTGTGACCACTTGATGAAAGCTGATTATAAAGTCAGCTATATCCAACCGTATGATATGTTCCCGCAGACGGCGCATGTCGAAGCGATCGTCGTCTTGGAAAAAAAGAAAAAGAAGAAATTTTAACGAAGATGCCCCATTCCTTTTACTGACGAGGAATGGGGCATTTTTCATGTTTGCTGAAGCCAGTTTTGATCTTGTTCTTGAAAACGTCGTTTCAGATCCGTGATACGTTTTGCCGGTAAAGGACCTTTTTCAAGTAAGCGAACGTTGTGCGTCAAGTGCTCCGGATTAGCGGTCCCGATGATGGCACTTGTGATGCCGGACTCGAAAATCGTAAACCGAAGGGCTGTTTCAAGCCAAGATGCTTCTTCTAGTGGGAAATCAAGCTGCTCTGCCCGTTCCCAGTAGGGTTCGACATATTGTCCGGCCGGACGTACGTCAAACCGCCAAGGTGCGTTAGCAAGCGGACGTTTGGCGATGATTCCTTTTTGTTGTCGGTGGATTTCTGGGACGGCATCGGCTAATACCCGTTGGTCATAAAGGTTGACCGACGTTTGGAAACTGTCGAAGCGTCCCGTCGTGATGGCGTAATCCAAATCATCCCGGTCACCAGAATAAGCAATCAGCCGGACTTTGCCCGCTTGTTTTGCCCGTTCAAGCGCCTCGATGACATCATCTTGAGCCAGTATCTCCTTGCTACAAGAGTGTAGATGAACGATGTCGATGTAGTCCGTCTGCATTGTTAAAAGTGCCTGATCGATACCTCCGGCTACTGCTTGGAATGTCCAATCGTCCGCGCCTGGGACATCATAACCAACTTTCGTCGACAAGACGACGTCGTGACGATGTTGTTTTAAGAAGTGACCGATTCGTTTTTCGGACAATCCATAGCCGCGAGCTGTATCAAACAAACGGATTCCCAAGTCTAGGGCTTGATGTAAGACGTAACTTGCTTCTTGATCTGATAAGGCTTCCGAACCGATATGACCGGCACCGAAACCAAGTGGTGAAACCTTTATATCCGTTTGGCCAAATGAACGTAGTTCCATTGTAGTTCCTCCTTTGTGTACCTCTTTACACTATACGAAGAAAACGGTTGCATCAATTCATATCAATTGGTCGTCTTTTTTTGACAAGAAGAAAAACGAGATAAAACATCAGGAAAACCCCTACGATTACCCAGGGGATGATTGAGTCATGCGTAATCAACTGGTTCACGGTAAATGCTTCGAGTACGAGGGCGGGTCCTTTACCGATCGTACTCGCCAGTAAGAAGACGACAGACGAAACACCACTGGTCGCACTTAAGAACGTGACGAGACCGGATGGGACAAATGGAAGAAGACGGAGGAAAAGGATTTGCCAAAACGCCCGCCATCCCGTCTGATGAGTGAGCCGGTTCGTCCATTTCAACATGCGTGGAGATTCAATCCTCGGTTGGATACGATAAAATCCACGGCGATAGACATAAAATGCAATCCAGGCACCCAGTGCCTCACCTAAGAACGACCACAATAAACCGTACCAAAAGCCGAAGTAGATGAGATTGGCTGCCGTGATGAAAGCACTTGGTAGAACACCAAACAAACTAATGAGTATACTGATCAACAGACTGATGGGTACAGCAAAAGCATCTGCTTGTTGGAACCAGTGTAAGAAAGTGGATTCGATAGTAAAACGTCCTTTCAATAAAATGAAAAGACCAAACCGATATCGTTCAATCGGTTTGGTCAACAGTCACTCAAGCAAAACCGTCCTCTTCGTCCGGCAACAACGGTAACGTAATCACGACCGCCGTCCCCTTACCAAGGGTGGAGTCAAATGAAATCGTCCCATCGTGCCGGTCGATGATATGTTTCGTGATGGCGAGTCCAAGACCGGTCCCGCCGTCTTTACGGGTCCGCGATTTATCGACCCGATAAAATCGTTTCGTCAAGCGTTCTAAATGTTCCGGTGGAATGCCTTCTCCTTCGTCACGAATCGAACAGATCGTGTGTTCACCTTCTGTGATGGTCGAAATGTAAATCTGCTTGGAGGCTGGGGTATACCGTAACGCGTTATCGAGAATATTTCCGATGACCTGTTCCAGTCGATCGTTATCCCCGAGGACAATTTGACTTGGATCAAAATCGGTCACGATCGAGACACCTTTGGCTTTAGCGATTGGTTCCATCCGATAAACGACATCCTCTAGCACTTGACTGAAAACAAGCGGTTGTTTCGTCATCGGATATGAATCCCGTTCCAGTTGGGCAAGATCCAGTAGATCGTTGACGAGTCGTTGCAGGCGTTCCGTTTCCCGCTCGATGATTTGATAATATTGTTCGCGCGTTTTTTCATCCAATGCTTGATCTTGCATCATTTCCGTGTATCCACGGATATAAGACAAGGGGGTTCGGAGTTCATGGCTGACATTGGCTAAAAATTCTTTCCGCTGTTCATCGACTTCACCAAGCGATTCTGCCATTTTATTAAGTGTTTCTGCCAGTTCGCCAATTTCATCATCGGACTGAATCGGAATTCGGTAATCAAAGTCACCTTGCGCATAAACCGTCGACGCGCGTTTCATGTCAATCAAGGGACGAATGATCGTATCGATGATTTGTCGACCGAAGATGACAAGATTGAGGACAATCAAACCGATCATAAAGAAAATCATCAGCCGAAGCGGTCGGAAAGGTTCACTGATTTGACCGAGCTCCAGGTAAAGGATCAATGTACCGACAAGACGGTTGTTTTCGATGATCGGAAACCCGGTCATTAAGATATCCGTGCCTTCAATCGGATGGCTGCGGCTCGAGACGACGGTCTCACCGTTTCGTAATTGCTCGATATCGGCATTCGTTAAAAACCTTAGACCGGCAGGGTTTTTCTTTAAAAAATCGATGAAAAAAACTTTCGATTCCGTCAATTCGTTTGTATAGGTCATCCCATCATAAAACGCACCAGATAAACCTTCCGATTCGTAAATATTGATTAGCTTCTCGCCCCGGTTCAGCAGAAGATCTTCCTGCGTTTGCAGGTAAAACCGGTCATAGAGATAAAATGTCAACAAAACGAATAGAACGGCCGAAAAAACACTGGTGAACCAAATCGTGATCCAAATTCGGCGGCGGATGGTATATCGTTTAATCATACTTCCTCGAATTTATATCCGATGCCCCAAACCGTCTGGATTGAACCACCGGCTTCCCCAAGCTTCAGGCGTAATGTTTTGATATGGGTATCCACCGTCCGAAGGTTACCGATATAATCCGCTCCCCAAATTTGATCAAGCAGTTGTTCGCGTGAAAACACCTTATCGTTGTTTTGGACAAACAAATGGAGTAAATCAAATTCCTTCCGTGTCAAACTGATTGGTTTCCCACTGACATGGACACTTCGGCTTTCCGTATCGAGTTCGAGTTTTCCAATCGTCAAGGTAGCCGACTGGTCCACCGTAAACCGGTGCGAGCGACGAAGCGTCGCTTCGATGCGTGCCAACAATTCTCGTGGACTGAATGGTTTCGTGATGTAATCATCAGCTCCGATTTTCAGACCGTGGATACGATCGAGCTCATCGGAACGAGCCGTCAGCATGATGATCGGGACATTGGAGAATTCTCGAATCCGCATGCAGGCTGTCAAGCCGTCCATTTCCGGCATCATGACATCGAGCAAAACAAGATGGAATGTATCACGCTGCATTTGATCAAGGGCCTCTTGACCGTTCGTGGCTGTCGTTGTCTGGTAATTTTCTTTTTGTAGGTTTGAGACGAGCAGGTCACGCATTTGGGCTTCGTCATCGACGACAAGTATTTTAAAGGATTGTTCCGGCATCAGTAATCGCTCCGTTTCATATAGGAAGACGTCACATCCTCTTCCAAAAGATGAATTTTCCTTATCATCATACCATTTGCAGCTTTCTTTACGCATCAAAAGAACAGCAAAAAAAGCACGAGAGGATTGTCCTCTCATGCTTCGAGTTGTTGTTCGTAGATTGTTTCGAATTCGCGTCCGTGAATATACATCTGAAAGCTGGATTTAGACACTTCATACAGCGTGAACTGGGTTTCCCCTGTGTTCAACTGTTCGAGTAGTGCCGGTCGTAACTCATCGGCACAAAAAGCATACGGCAATTTTTCCGCGGCCTTTTGTGAACGGACATTGCTCTTCCGGATTTTCATGAAGACACTTTCAAATTCAAGATCAAAAAATAGTTCCGCAAAAAATGCTTCTTTTGCGAGATTGTTGTAGCCTTTCCCATGATACGGTTTACCTAACCATGTACCGAGAAACCCATACTGTCCTTCGATATCAAGTAAACTGATTGTACCGATTGGTTGGTCAAATTCGTCTAGGATGGTACGTGAGACAAGTTCCCCACGTTCCTCCTCTTCGATTGCCTGCTTTGTAGTAAACAGAAATTCATCAAAGTACCGTGTTTTTTGGCGGACGTACGGATATACGTCTTGATGCTGCATCAGTTCGAACAAATCAGCGCAGTCGCTCAGCTCCCGTTGCTTGAGCATACTTCCATTCCTCCTTCTTAAGACCGCTAGAATGATTGTCGAAAGCTACCTGTCTGACTCGTTTGAACCGCGCATGGTATGCCTTCTTCAGTTGTCGGATAAGATAATATTACCTTCTTTTTTTAAAAAAGCAAGCAAATAATTTTTGTGAAAAAACAAACAAAAAGCTGACATTTTTTGCAAACAAAAAGTAGCCATTTTCATAACGAAAAAAGTCTTTGAATTTTAACGATTTTCCGTTAAAATCAAAGACTTTTTTTTAAGACATTGAAGTGAGATGTGTATGTTCAAAGATTACTTTCCCGTCAATCATCGTCATCAACGGCTTCGCAAGATAATCGAGCGGGAAATGACTCCACAAGACAAGGTCGGCATCTTTACCGACTTCGATTGAACCGACTCGATCGGCGACACCAATCGATCGGGCTGGATTGATCGTGATGGCACGAAGCGCGATGTCGACGGGTAATCCTTCACGAGCAGCAAGACCGGCACATAAATTCAAATACTGGACAGGTGTATAAGGGTGATCCGTCGTAATCGAGACTTCTAACCCATGTTCGTGCAGAACACGGTACGTTTCCCAGGTCTTATTTTTAAGTTCAATCTTAGATTTTCGTGTAAACGTCGGACCGACTGTCACGTGCTCGATCGGTAATCGTTGAAGTTCTTTTGCGACGAGGTGGCCTTCTGTACAATGTTCAATCCGGACATCGAGATTAAATTCTTCCGCAAAGCGGATGGCAGACAAAATATCGTCCGCACGGTGGGCATGGACACGGAGTGGCATCTCTTTGTTCAAGACCCGTTCGATCATCCGATGGGCGAATGTATCCGCTGTTCGTTGCATTTTTACTTCGAGGAAAGCTTCGCGCAACATTCCCATGATCCCCATTCGTGTCAGTTCCCCGGCACGTCCGGCACTATGGACACGTTTCGGATTTTCTCCAAGGGCGATTTTTAATCCAGCGTATTTCCGTAAAATCATATCGTCGATGAACCGTCCGTGTGTCTTGATGACACTTGTGACACCACCGATGATGTTCATGCTGCCCGGCATGACTTGAACCGTCGTAACGCCGTGTTCGATCGCTTCTTTGAAACCTTCGTCTAACGGATAGACGCCATCAATTGCCCGTAAATGAGGGGTCATCGCAAAAATCGTTTCATTGGCATCATTTCCGACCGTCCCGGTTCCTTCATCATAAAGTCCGAGATGAGTATGGGCATCGATGAACCCGGGGAGTAAAAAACGTCCTTCGGCTTCGATGACCCGCTCATCTTCTCGGGCATCCAATAGTTCATTGATTTCATTGATTTTACCGTCTTTGATTCGAATATCTCCATAAAAATTATCTGATGTAATCGGGAAGATATGTGCATTGCGTATTAAAACATCCAACATGTGTCAGCCCCTGTATTAGTTTGTATGCTCCAGATTTTGAAGTGCATCCTTTAGTTCAGCATACCGAAATTTGTAACCATTTTCGAGTGCTTTTTTCGGAATGACTCGAGCTCCTTCAAGAACGATGACACTTTTTTCGCCAAGGGCGAGTTCGAGTGCGAAGCGTGGAGCGGGTAACCAGTGAGGACGATGTAATACATTCCCGATTGTTTTTCCGAACCGTCGCATCGTCTCAGGGTGAGGTGCCGTGATGTTGAGGGGACCGTTCACGGAGTCAGTCGTCAAGGCGAACAGGAACAGTTCAACGAGATCATCGATATGAACCCAGGAGACCCATTGTTTTCCGTCGCCCATCGTTCCTCCGCCAAACAGTTTGTAAGGAAGACGCATCAATGGATAAGCACCACCGTCCGTACTCAGGACGACACCGATTCGTGGATGGACTAAGCGGATACCGAGCTCGGCAATCGGTTCGGCTAAGTTTTCCCAAGCAACACACACATGGCTCAGAAAATCGGCAGTTGGTGGAAGAGAGGTGTCTTCGGAAAAAGTCTGATGGCGGTCTTGTCCATAAATTCCGACGGCAGATGCCGATAAGACGACAGCTGGTTTTGAATCCAGGGCTTGAATGATCCGGACCAATTCTTTTGTCCCATCAATCCGGCTGTCAAGAATGACTCGTTTCCGTTCCTCCGTCCATCTTCCATCGTTGATTGAGGCACCGGCTAAATGGATGAAGGCATCCACATCGTTTAATTCCTGTTCGGGTGCCGCTTTATCCGTCAGCCATTCAACGTAGGAGACGGCGCCTTCTGCTGCCTTCGGTGAACGGGTTAAAATCACAATCTGATGTCCTTCGTTAAGTAATCGTTTCGTTAGTGCCTGTCCAATCATTCCGGTTCCGCCTGTAATCGCGATTTTCATAGCTTAAGTCATCCTCTCGTTCTATCTATATTAATCCTTGTACATATGTTCCCGTTTGTCCATTTCACTCAAACCTCATTCAACATGTTATCGTTGCAGAAGAAGACGAAAAAGGAGGAACAGACTTGAAAATCAAACGAATCTCAACCCAAAAGAAAAATACGGAACGTTTTAATATTTACATTGAACGCGAGGGCAAAGAAGAATATGCATTTGCCGTCGATGTCGATATTTTAATCAAATATAATCTACAGCGCGACAAAGAGCTAGAGGATGATTTCGTCAAGGAAGTACTCACGGCAGAAGAACAACAAAAAGCCTACCGGTTGTCGCTTAACCATCTGTCATACCGGATGCGGGCGACGAGTGAAGTCGAAACCTATTTGATGGAAAAGGAAACACCGGAGCATGCGATTAAACATGCGATCAAACGGTTGACCGATCAAAAGTATTTGAATGATCAACAATTTGCTCAAGCGTATACGGCGACGAAAAAAGCGACGACGCCGCAAGGTCCCGGACGGATTCGACGGGATTTAGAAGCTTTGAAAATTCCGAAGAAGGATATTGATGAAGCACTCGCACAGTTCACAGAAGAAGAAGAACTCGAAAAAGTGTTGAAGTTTTTACGGCAAAAACAAAAAGAACTGGCGAGAAGATCGGTTCGTGAGCTGAAACAGAAACTACAGCAAACACTGATGCAACGCGGTTTTTCAACGGAAGTCTCAAAACAGGGACTTCAACTTGTGTTCGAAGAGATCGAAGCGGAAACGGAAGAATCAGCTGCGTTGTACCAAGCGCGAAAATATTATCCGAAATACCGGAACTTGGAGCCGTTCGCCCGTGTGCAAAAAACGCAGCAGGCGCTCGTCCGGAAAGGGTTCCCGTATGCGCTCATCGCAGAAGCAATCGAGCAAGTGAAACAGGAAGAAGAAGAAGGAATATGACGAGAAATAGATTCACGCTAAAAAATGGACACAAAATTGACAATTGTTCGACAATTATGTTATTCTACGCTCAGATTAAGAAAAGGAGGAACCGTCACATGAAACAGCCACTTGTTATCTCATCTATCAAACAGCTAAATATGGCGGAGACTCTCGAACTCGTATAAACACTCATTCAGTGTGCGATTGACAGGGAATCCGTTCCCCGAGCACGCAGACCATATCGTCGATTCAAATCGTCTTTAGAAAGGCAGATTGATTCTCGGACTGCTCCGGAAATCAGTGTGCCTTTTTTGCGTGCTTGGAAACTAGGTAACACCAATATGAACGACAAAGGAGAGAACGATCGTGCGACTATTTCGCCAACTCAGTTGGTTTTTGAAGGAACATAAAAAATCATATTTGATTGCCGTCGTCTTATTGATTGTGACGGGCTTCATCGACTTGACGCCCCCATGGCTGATCGGAAAAGTAATCGACGGATTACGTTCCGGTTCCATGGACCGGACGACTCTGATGCAATACGTCATCGGTCTGACTGTCATCTCGATCACGTCCTTTATCTTGACGTATTTATGGCTTGCGAAATTATTTGGAACGGCTTTTTTACTTGAACGCACATTGCGGAGCCAGTTTTTTACACATTTATTAAAACTGACGCCGACATTTTACCAACGGAATCGAACAGGGGATTTGATGGCGCTCGCGACCAATGACTTGAAGGCAGTCGAACGAACGGCTGGCTTTGGTGTCCTGACACTCGTCGATTCACTCAACATGACAGCGATTACGTTAGTCGTGATGGGGGTCGCGATTGATTGGAAACTGACGCTTGCGGCACTGTTGCCGATGCCGATTCTTGCCTATGCGATGAACAAACTTGGCAGTCAGATTCATGGGCGTTTCATGACGGCGCAGGATGCTTTTGGGACGATGAACGACCAAGTCGTGGAGTCGATTTCTGGTTTACGGGTCATCCGCTCATTTGTACAAGAAGATATCGATGTAAAAAAATTCGACCAAGTCACGACCGATGTTTTCGATAAAAACATGCATGTCGCAAAAATCGATGTCTTGTTTGAACCGATCATCAAATTATTAGTCGGGATCAGTTACTTGATTGGTTTATCGTTCGGGACGTACCTCGTCTTCACGAACGACATCACGCTCGGGCAACTCGTTGCCTTTAATATTTACCTCGGCATGTTGATTTGGCCGATGTACGCCTTTGGTGAATTGATCAACGTCATTCAGCGCGGGACAGCAAGCCTCGATCGGCTTCAATCGACGATGCGGGTCAAACCATTGATTACATCGACGCCGAACGTCGACATCGATGTCCCGGAAACGTTTGAACTGTCAGACTTGACGTTTACGTATCCGGAGACAAAACAACCGGCGTTACTGGGCGTGAACGTAACGGTTGAACAAGGGAAGACGATTGGGATCGTCGGTCCGACCGGTGCCGGGAAAACGACGCTCCTTCGTCAGTTCTTACGCGAATATCCGGTCGGGCGTGAGATGTTGAAAGTCAACGGGGTTCCGTATGAAGATGTGGCACTTGAAACGGTCCGAGGTTGGACAGGATATGTTTCGCAAGAACATCTGTTATTTTCAAAAACAGTTCGGGACAATATTCTGTTTGGTGCCGGAACGGCAACGGATGAGGAGCTGCACGAAGCAATTCGTCTTGCTTCATTTACGACGGATATCACGATGCTCGATCAAGGACTGGAGACACTGGTCGGGGAGCGCGGGGTCACGTTATCGGGAGGTCAGAAACAACGACTGTCGATTGCGCGGGCCATGTTGAAAAAACCGAAGTTATTGTTACTCGACGATTCGTTGTCAGCAGTTGATGCGAAAACGGAATCGCAAATCATCGATGCAATCCGCACGAACCGGGAACAGTCGACGACGTTGATTGTCGCCCACCGCTTATCCGCGGTTGCCCATGCGGATGAAATTCTTGTCTTACAAGACGGTCGAGTGACAGAACGTGGGACACACGAACAATTGATGGCACTCAAAGGCTGGTACGCTGAACAGTTTGAACGCCAAAGTGAAGAAACGTAAGTGAGGAGGTGTGAACCATGAATGAAGAAGAACTTTATGTATTAGATCCGGTTCGCCGGAAAACAACCATCCGCTCGCTCGTCCGGTATGCAATGCACGAGAAACGAGCGATCTTCTTAGGATTGTTTTTGTTGATTCTGGCAGTCGGAGCAGAACTGACCGGACCGTATATTGCTAAAGTCATCATTGATGAACATATTGTCGCAATCGAAAAAGATTGGGTCGAAGTGACGGAAGGAGGGGCCGTCGAGTATGCGGACCGACAGTTTGCGAAGACGGCTGATGTACCGGCGTCAGCAGTCTTGAGACCGATCGCGATCGTTCAATCGAAAGACGGCTATTATTTTGTTCCGGAAAAAGTCGTCAGTGGGGGGGAACGGAGTGTGACGGATGGAACGTTGACGGTCACACGTGGAACCGACACGTATCGTTACCCGGATGTCACGCAGCTGACGCAAGGTCAAGTGTATGATTTTTATGCCTCAGATCTGAAAGCAATTGGATGGTTGTCGTTGTTCTACATCATCTTACTGTTGCTTGCAGCAGGCTTAAACTGGATCCAACAGATTTTGCTTCAGCGTTCGGCCCATAAAATCGTCAAACGGATGCGGTTGGATGTATTTTCACATTTACAACGGTTGCCGGTCCGGTATTTTGATCAGACGCCAATCGGTAAAATCGTTAGTCGGGTGACCAATGATACGGAAACGATTCGTGATCTGTACCTCGGTGTGTTGGCACGCGTCTTTTCCGGACTCATCACGATGGCAGGAATCCTCGTGGCGATGTTTTTCCTTGATGTTCGTTTAGGGTTGGCCTCACTCGTCATCATTCCGATTGTCTACTTTTGGATTCAATTGTTCCAAAAACTAGCGACGGAAAACAACTTTAAGGTCCGATCACTTGTCGCCGATATGAACGGTCAATTAAATGAAAATATCCAAACGATGCCCATCATTCAAGCATATGCCCGGGAAAAAGAAGTCCTCGCGGAGTTTGAACAGAAAAACGAAGAAAACTATCAGACACGCTCGAAATTACTCCGACTGGAAGCGTTGATGTCGCATAACTTGTCATACTTCTTAAAAAACTTGACGCTCGCCTTATTGATTTGGGTCGTCGCCGGAAAAAGTTTGACGGACGGAACGTTTTTATCGCTTGGTATCCTATATGCCTACATCGATTATGTCTCCCGTCTATTTGAACCGGTCACTCAAATCATGAATCAGTTGTCCCCGCTTCAACAAGCCCTTGTCTCAGCAGACCGGATGTTCCAACTGCTGGATGAGAAGGGGGAAGATGTCGAAAAAGGACGTTTGCCGCGTTTTGCGGGTCGTGTCCAGTTCAAGCAAGTGGAATTCAGTTATGATCCCGGTCACCCGGTGTTGCAACAGATTGAGATCGAGGCGCGACCCGGTGCGACGATTGCTCTGGTCGGTCATACCGGCAGTGGGAAAAGTTCGATCATGAACCTGTTGATGCGTTTTTATGATCCGTCAGCAGGACAACTACTGATTGACGGACAAGATGTCACGACGTTGCCCAAACAAGCTGTCCGTGATCATATGGGGATCGTCTTACAAGATCCATTTTTATTCACGGGGACGATTCGGACGAACATCACGCTCGGTAATCCATCGATTTCGGACGAACGCATCCGGGAAGCGATCGTCGCGGTGGGTGCGGACCGATTCATCGACCGGCTCCCCAAAGGACTGGACCAACCGGTCATCGAAAAGGGAGCGACCTTGTCGGCCGGAGAACGGCAGTTGATCAGCTTTGCCCGTGCCCTGGCCTTCGACCCGGCAATTTTAGTGTTGGATGAAGCAACGGCCAGTGTCGATTCTGAGACGGAAGCGATGATTCAAGAAGCGTTGCTGACATTGACGAAAGGGCGGACGACGTTCATCATCGCCCACCGGCTATCAACGATCAAAGACGCGGATGAAATCATCGTCCTGGACCGCGGACAGATTGCTGAACGTGGGACACACGAAGAGTTATTAGGGAAACACCAGATTTATGCGAAAATGTATGCCTTACAAAGCAAACGGAATCTCGAACTGAAATCGAGCTAACAGGACCATTTTACTTCCTCTTTTCGTATATACTAATGACGAAGAGGGGGAGTTTTTTGATGGACACACGAATGAGTCAACTGTCGAAATATGAATTAGAGATGCTCGTGACGAAGTTGAACGAGCAAAAACGAAAAGCCGAGCAACATGGCAACATGAGTGAGGTTGAGGTCATCATCCGTAAAATCGCGATTGCCCAGAGTTATCTCGTCGATGCGAGTCGCTTCGAGACAGGACGGTTTTACCGGATTGATGGAGAAGAACTACGTTTCGAACTGCATTTCGTAAACGGGGTCATGGGCTGGGGACATTTTGAAGGGACAGTAAACGAAGTGGCGATTCCACTCGCCTTGATTCGAGAAGAGGAGGAATGACGATGGATCAAAATCGTTCAGAAGCACTAAAAGGACTGGCTGCAGAATTACAAAACGTCAACGAGACGTTGACACCACTCGAAGCTTTGACGTGGGTTGAAGTACTTTGGGAAGATTTCGAAGCGACACTTGCGCGGGCAGGAGAGAAATACCAAGGCGAAGCGGTTGCCGTTCGTTTCGTCCAACAACAAATCAAACAACACGGTGCGATGTTGCATCGTTTCAACACGACAAATGAAAAGTTCAAGCATCTGATGATTGGGCGCGACAGCCAGTCGTTCAACTAAATAAAGGACTCGCTCTTCGGAAGGATTTTTCCGAACAGAGCGAGTCCTTTATTCATAAGGCGGGAACAACTAGTTTTTTTTGTAACGTCCGTTCGCTGAAAACCCAACCCGTGTAAGAGCTGACGATTTGATGCGACGTCGCATCAATTCGGACGACCGCGACGAAGGGATACACTTCTTTCGTGAAATACCGTAAATTCGTGAAGCGATATTCGACGATGCCATCTTTTCGTGAAACGGTATACGTATGAATCTTCGAAAACTCAAGGAAAGCCTGCAAATCAGCGTTTTCTTTGACGAATTCATACAACTCGTCCCCATGAGGTTCCTCTTTGATGCGGAAGTTTCCGCACTCGACGACGTTTCCAGAATTGATTTTAACGACAGCATATTCGTTACGGAGGCGTGCCGCGACATGCCATTCATCCCATTTCATTCCGGGAGAAATAAACAATTTGTGGGCACCGCCGTAATAGCGGGCTGCCGTCGCTAGCGCATCATTCCGCAGTTTAAACTGGACGGCGTAGTAGATGATAACGATGGCGATCAGGATCGGAAAGATGACGATTGTCGCCCGGGTCAGTAACCAGATGCCAAACGCGCTATAATACATCGTGAACAGGTAGGGATCAAACGTATTGATGACGCCCCACCCAATCCAGGTTTTCTTGAACGGATGAAGTGCTTGTGTCCCGTAAGCATTAAACAGATCGACGAAGACATGAAGGGCGACAGCAATCTGTGCCATCAGCCATAATGAAGTAGGTGGAACACCAAACAAGGCGCCGATGACGATGGATAACAATAACGGCCAAGCGATCAAAGCAATCAATCCGTGTGATTTTCCACGGTGCTGTCTGAGATAGGCACTATTTCCTTTAAATTTAAATACAGTATCAAAGTCCGGAGCATGGGAACCGACCAGGGCCGTGGTTGTGACGGCGGCAAACAGCGTAGCGCTCGCGGCGACGTCAGGTTCAAGCGTAGAAATGGCGGCGAGGCAAAGTCCCATTCCGATATGCGTACCAGTATCCAATGCGAATTCGCTCCTCTATAAAAAATAATGAAAAAGTAATGAATCTCATTCATGATTTGAAAAATCAGTTACCTGCAAGTTGCATTTACTATAACGTATCAGACAGAAAAGAGGTAGAATTTTGACTCTCGTTAAAGAATATTTCACAAACTTCAATAAACAACATTTTACGACGGAACTGGTTCAATGGTTCTTACGTGAGCAACGACAATTGCCATGGCGGGAAACGAAAAACCCGTACCATATCTGGATCAGTGAAATCATGTTACAACAGACGCGGGTCGACACGGTAATTCCTTATTACCATCGTTTTACGGAACGTTTTCCGACACCACACGATTTAGCATCGGCCGATCAAAGTGAAGTCTTAAAATACTGGGAGGGTCTAGGGTACTATTCCCGAGTTAAGAATCTTCAAATCGCCGTTCAAGAAGTTGTTGAAAAATATGATGGAATCGTACCGGATGAGAAAGAACGATTTGAGAGTTTGCGTGGCGTGGGTCCTTACACGACAGGTGCCGTCCTTTCAATTGCGTACGGTCATCCGGAGCCGGCTGTCGACGGGAACGTCATGCGTGTATTATCCCGGGTTCTCGGGATTTATGACGACATCGCCGCACCAAAAACACGGAAAGTATTTGAAGCTGCTGTTCATGAATTAATTGACCATGCGGATCCGTCCAGCTTCAATCAAGGCTTGATGGAGCTTGGTGCGATGGTCTGTACACCAAAATCACCGATGTGTGGACTCTGTCCGGTCAACGATGTCTGTTTTGCCTATGACCGGTCCGTTCAAGCAGAGCTTCCTGTCAAAACAAAAAAAGGGAAGACACAGACAATTCAATATGATGCATTAGTGTATAAAGAAGACGGACGTGTGGCCGTCATGAAACGTCCGGATACTGGATTACTCGCAGGCATGTGGCAATATCCTTTAGTAGAGACGATGGACGACCAACCGGGAACGCTTGTCGGTAGTATTAAACATATCTTTTCACACCGGATTTGGGACATTACGGTTTACCGCGTCGAGACACAACCAACAGAAACTGTTTTGATGGACGAATCGACGTATGCCAAACAACCGATTTCTGTCGCGCAAATGAAAATTGATCGATTATTGAAAGGGGAATGAAGATGAAGCATTTTTTGACGGAAACGCGTGTGCCGACGACAAAGGACCAAGCCTGGTTATTTTTGAGCGATGCGAAAGCATTGACCGGTATGACGACTTTCCCAAAAGTACAAACGAGTGGCGATACGAGGACGTATGCCGGGAATACGATTCAGCTGAAGGTCGGTCTTCCGCCGATCTATGTGAAGTGGGATTCAATCATCCCGATGGTCGGCAGAGACGTGTTTGTCGACGTCGGAGTCAAGGTTCCGTTTCCGTTTTCGGTCTGGTGTCATACGCACCGTGTCGAGGAGCGGGTGGACGGTGTCTATATGGTGGATGATTTGATTTATAAATCGTATTTGCCGAAATGGTTCGTCGATCTCTTCATCCTGGGACCGATGTTCCGCCAACGGAAGCAAGCGATTTTACATCATTTTTCAAAATAAATACCAGTCATTTTCTTGAAAAAGTAGCCTTTCGTTTTTCATGTGTTCTGAAAATGGGTATAATAAGCACGAGAGTATAGAAAAAACTGAATAAAAAGCTTCAGAAAGGAGTAGCACATGAGTCGATTCCCAAAAGAAAGTAGCAAGATTGAGATTCAAAGTTTCAAACATAACGGCAGCTTACACAGAGTTTGGGAAGAAACGCTCGTGCTTAAATCGACGGAAGAAGAATTGATTGGATTCAATGACCGGATCATGGTCAGTGAATCGGATGGTCGTCAGTGGCGGACACGAGAACCCGCGATTTGTTATTTTTCGACAGAACTTTGGTTCAACGTAATTTGTATGATTCGCGAAGATGGAATCTACTATTACTGTAACTTAGGGTCACCTTCGACGTTTGATGAAAAGGATCGAGCAGTCAAGTACATTGATTATGATTTAGACATCAAAGTTTATCCAGACATGTCTTACATGATTTTGGATGAGGATGAGTACGAGAAACATCGCCGGGACATGAATTATCCGAAAGCGATTGATCGTATTCTCAAGGACAACGTCCAGATTTTGATTCAATGGATTCGGAGTCGCAAGGGTCCGTTTAATCCAGCATTCGTTGAAACGTGGTATCGTGAATACGAAACAAGATATCGGAGATGATGGTTCGCCATCGTCTTTTTTTAGTGGAAAGAAGGGAAACACATGAGTAGAAGTAGAAAAAAACAGATACCTTTAAAAGAAAGAGGTTCGATTCGGCGGTACATGGAATTCGTCAAACCCTATAAAAAGCAAATCCTTTTAACGGTGTTTGTCGGGATCATCAAGTTTTCGATTCCATTAGGGTTGCCACTGCTCTATAAATACATCATCGATAATCTTTTGGACGAAACGACGACGGTTCCATTGGCGGAACGCAGTAAAGAATTGGCCTATTTGATCGGAGCCGGATTCTTCGTCTTCCTTGTCGTTAAACCACCACTGGAATACATTCGGCAATACCTTGCTCAGTGGTCCGCATCGAAAATTCTATTTGATGTCCGAAATCGATTGTTTGATCATGTCCAGAAATTATCCTTACGATTTTATTCGAATTCCAAAACGGGGGAAGTCATCTCGCGGATCATCAATGACGTCGAACAGACAAAAGATTTTGTCGTGACCGGTTTGATGAACCTCTGGCTCGATATGATCACCATCTTGATTGCGATTGCCATCATGTGGACGATTGATCCCAAACTGACACTCGTTGCCATCATTCCGTTACCCTTTTACGCACTTGCCGTTAAATTCTTTTATGGGCGCCTTCGTAGTCTGACACGTGATCGTTCCGCGGCACTGGCCGAGTTGCAAGGACATTTGACAGAACGCGTCAACGGAATGGCCGTCATTCGGAGTTTTGCCCTCGAACCACATGAAAACCGGGCGTTCAAAAAACAAAATGATGGTTTTTTAAATGCCGCTTTACGGCAAACCAACTGGAATGCCCGAACGTACGTCGTCGTTTCGACGATTACCGACTTTGCACCGATTTTGATTTTTGGAGCAGCTGCCTTCCTTGTCTTGAATGGTCAAGAGTCCCTTGGGACGATGGTCGCCTTCATCGCCTATATTGATCGTCTGTACGCACCACTCGGCCGACTCGTCAACTCATCGACGACATTGACGCAATCGATTGCCTCGATGGACCGGATGTTTGAGTTTTTGGATGAACCGTATGACATTACAGAAAAAGCGACAGCTAAAAATCCGGGTGCTGTCAAAGGAAACGTCCAATTTGAAGATATCAGCTTTTCGTATGAAGAAGGGGGCGAACTGGCGATCAACCGGCTGACGCTAGATGTCCAAGCAGGTGAACGGATTGCCTTCGTCGGAATGTCGGGAGGCGGGAAATCGACACTCGTCAGTCTGATTCCCCGTTTTTATGATGTCTCATCCGGACGAATCACGCTTGACGGTGTCGACATCCGTGACTTGAAGTTGCGAGGACTGCGCGACCAAATCGGGATGGTCATGCAAGAATCGATTCTGTTTAGTGAATCGGTTGAAATGAATATCAAGATGGGGAATCCGGAGGCGACAGATGAACAGGTCATTGCTGCAGCCAAAGCCGCCAATGCCCATGAGTTCATCGAACGTTTGCAAGATGGCTATAAAACACCGGTCGGCGAACGGGGTGTCAAGTTATCGGGCGGACAAAAACAACGTCTCGCGATTGCTCGCGTGTTCCTCAAGAATCCACCGATTTTGATTTTGGACGAAGCAACGAGTGCGCTTGATCTAGAAAGCGAGTCCATGATCCAAGATTCATTGGCACGTCTTGCCAAAGGACGGACGACGTTTACCGTGGCCCACCGTCTTTCGACAATCACCGATGCCGATAAAATCGTCGTCATCGAAAATGGACAGATCACGGAAATGGGACGCCATGAAGAATTGATGCGTAAACGTGGCGCTTACTTCGAACTGTATGCGATTCAGAACTTAGAGCTCGTCGAATGAAAAAAAGGCTATTCCGAAAAAACGGAATAGCCTTTTTGTATTGGATTATAGTTGAGAAAAGGCACGATTCACGGCAACAATCGTCTCATCGATATCCGCTTCCGTATGAGCCGTCGTCAAGAACCACGCTTCATATTTCGAAGGGGCAAGATTGATGCCTTGTTCGAGCATTAATTTAAAGAAGCGGCCAAACAGTTCACTGTCAGCACGCTCAGCTCCTAAATAATCGACGACGGTCTCATTCGTGAAGTAGACCGTCAAGGCTCCTTTGAGACGGTTGATCGTAATCGTCACAGCATGCGTTTTGGCTGCTTCGAGGATACCTTGTTCGAGTTTTGCACCCAGTCGGTCGAATTCTTCGTAAACTCCGGGTTGTTCGAGTAATTCGAGGCAGGCGATTCCGGCTGCCATCGAAGCCGGATTTCCGGCCATCGTTCCTGCTTGATAGGCGGGACCAAGTGGGGCGACGTGTTCCATGATATCTTGACGCCCCCCATAGGCTCCAATCGGTAAGCCACCCCCGATGATTTTTCCGAGTGCCGTCATATCAGGACGGATGTTTAACAGTTCCTGTGCACTTCCATACATGAAACGGAACGCAGTGATGACTTCATCGTAGATGACGAGCGCACCATGTTCATGCGTAATGTCGTTGATGGCCTGAAGGAAACCGGGTTGTGGTTCGACGATTCCGAAATTGCCGACGATCGGTTCGACGAGGACACATGCGACTTGATCGCCCCACTCTGACATGATTTGACGATACGACTCAATGTCGTTGAACGGTGTCGTGATGACTTCTTTGGCTGTTGCTTTCGTCACACCCGCCGAGTCAGGCGAACCGAGTGTCGCCGGTCCACTTCCCGCTGCAATCAGCATCAAGTCGGAATGACCGTGGTAACAGCCACTGAACTTGACGACCAGTTCACGTCCGGTGTAGGCACGAGCGACACGAATCGTCGTCATGACGGCCTCCGTTCCGGAATTCGTGAATCGAACTTTTTCGAGTGAAGGAATTGCTTGCTGGAGCTTATGAGCGAAATCGATTTCTAAACGATGGGGTGTTCCATATAATAAACCGTTTCGTGACGCGTTTGTGATTGCTTCCGTGATATGTGGGTGACCATGACCGGTGATGATCGGACCATAAGCTGCTAAGTAATCGATATACCGATTGCCGTCGACATCGAAGAAGTAAGCCCCTTCACCACGTTCCATATACACCGGAGCGCCACCTCCGACTGCTTTATAAGAACGGGATGGGCTGTTCACACCACCGACGATACATTTTTGTGCCACTTCATATAACGCTTCAGAAGTTTTGCGACTTGTTTGAGTTGACATGAGGATTCCTCCAATCATTGATACGTGAAAAATATCACGATACGATTGTATCATGTCCGTCAAACGTGGAGCAGAGCCGTTGACGGAAAGAAAGAATGTAGGTAGACTAATTATAAAGATTACAATCTAATAATCAATGAAAGATAGAAATGAGGGGATGACGTGGCGAACGAAATGCTAGATGACGCAGTACGCTCTTTACGTGAATCAGGCGTTCGTATGACACCACAACGTCATGCGATTTTGGAATATTTAACGACGGGACATACACATCCGACAGCAGATGAAATTTATCGTGCGCTCGAACATCGTTTTCCAAATATGAGTGTGGCGACAGTTTATAATAACTTACGGGTATTCCGAGAAAAAGGAATCGTGGAAGAAATGAATTATGGAGATGCTTCGAGTCGCTTTGATTTCGTGACGACACGTCATTATCATATGATTTGTGAAGGTTGTGGAAAAATCGTCGACTTTAATTATCCGGTATTAGATGATGTGGAGACAGTTGCTGCGCACTTGACAGGATTTAAAGTAGATCGTCACCGTCTCGAAGTCTACGGGACTTGTCCCGATTGCCAATCGAACGTGCACTAAAAAACGAGCTTCCTTTAGCGGGGAGCTCGTTTACTGTGTTTATTGTATTTTTCATCAAATTCTTTTCCTTCGAGGTTTCGATCCATCGTCAATGGTTCGTCGCAATGCATACATAAATCAACCCGACCGAGAACTTTTGTTTCTTTCCCGCAGTTCGGACACGTGACGACTGCTGCTTTCGTCGACGTTAAACCAATCAAGAAATAGAGAGCTGTACTCGCTAGGACCATTACGAATCCGACGAGCATTAAAATGACCATGATGATTTCAAATTGTTTTAACAAAAGACCACCGTACATGACGAGCATTCCGCCAAACACTAAGAACATCGCTAAGTTACGGGCACGATTTATTTTGTTTTTACGTTGTTTTTTCACATGAATTCCCCCTGTAGCCAGTCTAGCATATTGTTGGAGCGAGTCTGAAGCAGGAACGATTGATTTTTTGTCGAAAATGGTAACGGACGAACGATCAAAAATCAGCAGGTCGAGTATGGAGTAGAGAAGGGTGAGAAGGAAATGGAGCAAGCAACACGAACGATCTATTCAGAATATGCCGCTTATCCGGACACACAAGGAATCATTTCTGTTGAAAAAAGACAGCCGCGGGACTCGTTGACCGATCAATTTGATGTCTTACTTTTAGTGATCACGCGAGACCCCTCCATTGAATGGACGGTCAAACATTATCGTCTGGATACATTACGAGTTTCATTACAACTCGTACACGAAGACGTGTTGTCGCGTTGGATGGTTTTAAATGCAAACCGACGGGCCGTGCATTGGATATCAGAAGGTTCGATTATCTTTGAACGAAATGACTATTTGACGAATTTGAAAAAGCAGTTATTAAATTTCCCGGAAACAGAACGGTGTTTACAGATGTCGTTATCATTCGCGAAATTGTTACGCCGTTTTCAAGATGGAAGAAACTTGTTCAGTCGTGGAAGTTATTACGATGCATATACACACGTCCACCATGCCCTGCATCATCTCGCCCGGTTATCTGTCTTGGAAAAAGGGGTACATCCGGAAGTCATCGTTTGGGAACAGGCACGGTTGGATGATCCGGATGTCTATAAGTTGTACGAACAATTATTATTAAGTGAAGAGACGCTAGAACAACGGATTCATCTTGCGTTGATTGGTTTAGAGCATTTGTTACAATCGAAAGTGTTGTCAGGTGGTAAGTATTTATTTGAGGTCATGCGAGAACGTGATCGTCCTTGGACGATGTATGAATTGATGGAGGAACAACGTCTGGAAGAATTAAAAGTCGACTTAAGTAGTCTGATTGATTTCTTTATCCGTAAAGGATTAGTTCGGATTTCTTATCAGCGAACAAAGGGATTAGGCGTTGAACTTGTAACGTATGAACCGGTCGTCTAATCGACCGGTTTTCACAATGAAAAAAGAAAAGATTAGGAAACCTATATATAGAAGGAAAAAATAATTCCCATTCTTTTTTAGAAAAATAGTTGACGTTGTTATCTCGAGATAGTATATTAATACATGTCGACAGGCGCATGCCGAAGACGCGATGAAAAACAATAAGGGAAAAACGATTGACGCATAAGTTGTTTCGTGATATCTTATTAAAGTCGCTGAAAACGACACGACGAACTTTGAAAACTGAACGATGAGGCAAAAAACGTATCTTCGGATACAAACAATGAATGAAGCGCAAGCTTCGTCAACGTGACTCCGGTCA
>NZ_JACSMT010000035.1:0-27928 GCF_018618815.1 Exiguobacterium sp. s128
GGAATCCTTGTTTTCAACATCACTTTTTACGACTACATAAGACAAACCCTCATTTCAACGTTGAAATGAGGGTTTGTCTACGATCTGAAGGAAGAATCACTGCTATCGCAATGATTCTTCCTGTTATTTATAAAATTGACATCGGATTAACGGTATTCGCTGGACCTGAAGCACTGTAGCTATAACCACCTACGTGAATTTCAAAATGTAGGTGTGGGCCTGTTGAATTCCCTGTACTTCCAAGAGCTCCAATTTGTTCACCTTGACTGACACGTTGACCTGCACGTGCATTCAACGAACTCATGTGTGCGTAAACTGTAGTATACGTTTTTCCATCTAACTGGTGAGCAATCATGACGTGGTTACCATATGGACCGCCACTTGATGCTGTGATGACCGTTCCGGTTGCTGCTGCAACGATTGGTGTGCCGACTGGAGCACCAAAATCGATTCCGTTATGGAATGAATAACCGTTTGATCCACTTGCCGAACCATATCCTTGCGTGATTCCTCCGCTTGTCGGATGAATGAACAACGAAGATGATGATAGAGCAGGTGGTGCTGGTGTCGGAGCAGGTGCTGCCTGCGGTACACTTGGTGTCGCTTTTGGTGCAGATTGTTTTGTTGAACCGGTAGCAGGTGCTGATGATTTCTGATTCGCTTTTGCTGCTGCTTTCGCCGCTGCTGCTTCCGCTGCCTGTTGTTCAGCGGCTGCTTGTTCTGCCGCTGCCGCTTGAGCCGCTTGTGCTTTTGCACGCGCTTTTGCTTCACGGGCTGCCTGAGCTTGACGTTCTTTTTCAATCCGTGCTTCACGTTCACGGGCTGCTTTTTCAGCTGCAATCGCTTGTTCTTGTGCAATCAAAATTTGTTGGACTTCTTTTGCATCCATCAATTGTGTTTCAAACTTCTTTTTTTGTTTCCGGAGTTCTTTTAAGCGTTTGTTCCGTTCTTTGATTTGTTGCTCAAGTTCTGCTTGTTGACGTTTAAGATCTTGTTTTTCAACAACTAATTTCGCTTTTTTATCTTTTAATTGCTGCTGGGCACGTGCTAATTTTTTCTGTGTGTTTTGATAATCAGTAATCATTTTATCATCTTGTTGTGAAATCGATTTTCCAGCTAACACACGGCTGACGAGATCCCCGACATCTTTTGACCCAAAAATGACTTCTTCCCATTTAATAGAATTCCCATCATTTTCTTGCATAACACGAAGACGGTCACCAAGTAATTTTTCTTGTCGTTTTAATTTCGCTTTATATTTTTCGATTTGTTTCCCAAGCTCAACGATTTCTGCTTCCGTTGCTTTGATTTGACGATCTTTTGCTTCAACGGCAAACATCTTTTCGTTTAATGCTTCGTCCAACCGATTGACCTCTTGCTGTGTTTTAGAGATTTTTTGTCCTTCTTGATTAACAGAAGACTCTAAGTTTTTTTGCGTATTTGCATTTTCTTGTTGTTTTTGTTCGTTTTTGGCTTTTTGTTCACTTAAGTCATCTGCTGCTACGAAATGAGGAGTGGATGAAAGAATAAGTGCGGAAACGATGAGCGACGCGAACGTTTTTTTCATGTAGTATTCCCTCTTTTTCTGTGTAATTTGTATAGACTTTTCTGGGTAGTTTATAGTAATTTTTTTAAGTAATATGGTAATATTATTTAAATTTCATAATAGTTTTTAAAAATTATAAGAACGTTTTTGATTATAGCATTCATTTTACCTCTATTATATTTCAGTGATATGTCATTTTTAATAAGTTCTCTTTTCGACCGGAATGTCTAATTTTTATGGGGGCGTCTTCATTGCGTGTTGTTGAAGAGTTTGACACACTGTAACTATCGAAGTAAAGGAGGAACTATCTATGCATTTGGATCATACGGGTATTGCCGTTCGCGATATGCAAGAAGCGATTACGTTCTATACAACCATTCTAGGAGGAACACTGATCCGGGAGTACAGCAATCCGACTCCTGGTGTTGCATCAAACATTGCTGTCATCGCCTTTGAAGATGCACACATCGAGCTATTGACTCCAACAAGTCCCGAAAGTCCGATTGCTCGTTTCTTAAAACAAAGCGGAAAAGGTGTGCATCATATTGCCTACCGTGTCGATGATTTAGACCAAGCAATCCACGAAGCAAAAGAACGTGGCATTACCTTTTTAGAAGATACGTATCGCCAAACTCCACTCGGACGACGGTTAATCTACATGGATCCGCGCCATTCACATGGTGTCATCACGGAGCTATGTGATTATCCAGAAAACTAAAAAAAACGAGCGTTTCTCAACCTAAAAAGGCGGAGACGCTCGTTTTTTTAGTAAGAACCCAAGTTAAGCAAGTTTTGCTAACATTTCACGATTGAATGCCGGAATGTCATCTGGTTGACGGCTTGAAACGAAGTTATCATCTACGACTACTTCATGATCTTCAAACGTCACCCCTGCATTTTCTAGGTCGATTCGAATCGATTTATATCCTGTCATCTTACGTCCTTTGACGATTTTAGCATTAATCATCAATTGTGGACCATGACAGATCGAGAAAATCGGTTTTTTTGAGGCATCAAATTCTTCTGTAAACGTCACGAATCGAGCATCTTCCCGAAGCAAGTCCGGTGAGAATCCGCCCGGAATCAATAATGCGTCAAAATCAGAAGAAGACGTTTCGTCGATTGTAAGATCGACTGTCACTTTTGCTTCTTCTTGTTTTCCAACAAGTACCGTTCCCTTTTCAGTTCCAACGACTGTCACTTCATGACCTGCCTCTTTTAACGCTTCAACCGGTCCGGTAAATTCTACATCTTCAAAGTGATTAGCGAGTACGACAGCTACTTTTTTACTCATATGATTGATCCCCCAAAATAAAGTTTACGTTACTTATCTAATCCTCGATCTCGAGATGACACCGGATCATCCGGCATCTGATCTTTTCCTTTAAGGACTTCTTCTTGTTGTTCGGGTGAAAGCTCACGTTCCTTATCCGTCAAACGTTTTCGTTCATCTTCAAACTTTTCGTTCGGTCGGTCCGTTTCTTTTGGAGCCATGTAGCTTCCCTCCCTTATCAAGGACAAGTCAGTTGCTTAACGTTTCGACTACTTTTACGGATAAATCAACATCGATGTTGCCACGTGTCGCTTTTGAATATGGGCAGAATTGATGTGTTTTTTCGAGTAGGTCCTGCGCTTCTTCTTCTGTCACACCTACGACTTCAACAACCAGCTTGGCAGCGATTTTTACACCACCAGCTTCTTCATCTTCGAGCAGGCTGACTTCAGAATTTGTCCGTGTTTCGACTCTTTTTTTCGCTTGACGTGCCATTAAGTTAAAGGCGCCATCAAAACATGCAGCGTATCCGGCAGCAAATAACTGCTCCGGGTTAGACGTTGGTATATTTTCTTTGCCTTTTGTACCAGGCATTACGAGATCTAAATTAATTACGTTATCATCAGAGGCGACCTTTCCATCGCGTCCCCCTACTGCAGTTGCGCGTGAAGTAAGAATTGTTTTCGTCATGAATAAGAACCCCTTTGTCAGCTAATTTTAGTAGCTTGTTTTGGCCACATAGACAGTAATACCACTGTCTGCAGAAGAATAAACAACTAAAAAGATTCTTCCTCACAAAAAAAGACTACACCGAAGTGTAGCCGCCTTCTCGACGCTTAGATAATTTCTTCTGTCACTGGTTCTTTTTCAGGTAACTGCAGGTAAATCGATTTGACTTGGTGATTGTCGACTTCCATGACTTTGACCGTATGATTTTTATAACGGAATTCCTGACCACTTGATACTTCCGTATCCTGCGCCATGACCCAGCCACCAATCGTATCAATGTCTTCTTCTTCAATTCCTAAATTGAAACGTTCGTTTAAATCATCAATCAAGACACGACCGGAAATCCGGTACAGTCGTTCATGAATCTGCTCGATGTCTGCTTTTTCATCTTTGTCGAACTCATCGCGAATCTCACCAACGATTTCTTCTAAGATATCTTCCATCGTGATGACACCGGCAGTCCCACCGTATTCATCAATGACAAGTGCCATCGGTGTCCGTTCGACTTGCATTTTCAGCATCGCGTCTTGTAAAGGCGAATATTCCGATACAATCGGTAAGTTGTGGACGTAATAACTTAATGCCTTCCCTTTGTTCGCCATATGGTCGGTGAACAGTTGTTTCGCATTGATGAAGCCTAAAATCTTATCCTTATCGCCTTCTTCCGCGACCGGATACCGGGTAAACTGGTATTCCTCGACTAATGCGATGATGTCCTGCATCGTGGCATCATTTGAAATAGTAATTAAATCCGTCCGCGGTAACATGATATCTTTCGCAATCCGTTCATCAAACGAAAAGATATTTTGCATGTAAGACAACTCGGTTTGGTTGATTTCACCACTCTTGTAACTTTGAGTCATGATGATTTTGATTTCTTCTTCCGAATGGGCATCTTCATGTCCGACCGGTTCAACTCCAAATAGACGCAAGAACACACGGGCTGAGCCGTTTAACAACCAAATCACCGGTTTCATGACTTTCCCGAACCAATAAAGTGGTGGCGCAAGCAACATCGTGATGGCTTCTGTCTTTTGGATCGCTAACGACTTTGGTGCGAGTTCGCCGAGGACGACGTGCAAAAACGTCACGACGGAAAAGGCTAACGTAAACGAAACGACAGTTGAAATAGATTCAGGAAGCTCAATTTCCTTAAACACCATTTCCAGGATCGCGCCCACCGTCGATTCACCTAACCACCCTAACCCAAGTGCCGTCACCGTAATCCCGAGTTGACAAGCTGATAAATAATAATCGAGGTTTTCTACTAATTTTTTAGCCGTCTTCGCCGTTTTGCTACCTTCTGTGATCAATTGATCGATTCGGGACATCCTCATTTTTACGACCGAAAATTCTGCTGCAACAAAAAACGCGGTCAACACAATCAAGAGTGCAATAATCAAAAGCCGAATGATAATCGTTGTTGTATCAAATGTTTCCACTGCGTGTGTACTGTCCAATCGTTTCCCCAAACTAAGGGGATTCACCTCCATTTAATTAAGCCGGCAACATCTTGTCGGTCTTTTCCATCAAAAAGAAGCTTGTTTTTTAACGAACAAGCTTCTCTACTTTTTCATATTCATACTATAACGGAACTCTCACGAAATGTGTACTTGCAGATGACGTTTCTTTTCACTTACACGACATACATGATGAAAACAACGATCATCAACAACATCGCGATTCCTTTTAAGAGCGCACTTGAAAGAATGCCTAGGACGGTTCCGATCCCGATTGATACCGAATCTTTCCATGTTTTTTTACTGATGATTTTTTCGGTCAGAATCGCAAACACAAATGGAAAAATCAGTAGACCGATTCCTGGAATGATGAACGGTCCCGTGATCAAGCCGACGGTCGTCGCGATTTTCGCAGCCTGTGATCCACCACGCCGATCGACCGTATACGAACTGACTAAATAATCCAATGTAAACAACAAGACAATGAAAACCGCTTGGATGATCCAAAAACTAATCGTCAATTCTGTAAAACTAAATCCAAATCCATAAATTAAAAATCCAATGACAAGTAATGGCGCGCTTGGGATGACAGGATAAACAAGTCCGGCAAACGCCGCCAAGAAACAGACGGCAATCAATGTCCATAATACGATGGTCATGCATATCTCCTACTTTCTGATTTCTTTCCTTCCTACGATTACGTCAAAATCCGTGGAGAGGTTTCACAAACTTGCTTTTTGCTCGGCTTGTTCAAGATGACGGCGATCCCACTCATTTAACGACGACCAATCAACTTCTGAACAGACAAACGGGATGAATTGATCAATGCTGATTCTATGTTCCGGAAGTGCACTCCGCTTCATGATTTCAAGCGATTCAAGCATCGTCGCCAGAACGGAAATATCCTCTTTTCCATAATGGCGTAGTTGATAGAAGGTCAGGTAAAGAAGTTCAGCAAACGTCAGGCGACTCATCACGACCGTTCCCGTTCCAGAGACTAACAGATGACCATCCTTTAAGACGGTATAACGTCTCAATAAATCTCCGATTTGCCGCATCGCATGACGAGCGGTGTTAGGATCGTTAATGCCGGGTGAAATAGCCCGCAACGCCACTTCCGTTAATTTTTGAATCACAAACGGAAAATCCTGTTCGGCTGATCGAGTCGGTCCGATGATGATCCCTTGCTCCACATCTTGTTGCGTCGTATTCCCGATTCGTTGTCCTTGTGTGACGTAACTCCCGATTGCAACATCGATCACGACATGCCGATCCGATTTTATCAATAAGTCATAATCAACTGCCTGCAAATAACCGGTCTGAGTAGCAGTCACACCGAAGGGATGGTTCGTCCCGTTGTCGGACACGAGCTGGTAACGTCCCGCTTCAATGGCGTCGGTGTGTTCTTCAATCAGCATACATCCTTCTTCATGCAGCCGATCGAGTAACGTCGTCACGCGAATCGACTGACTGACAATATGCACAAATGCAACAAACGCAACAATCGCAATCAAAACGACAATCACGGCAACTGCTGAGGCAACGACACTATCTTTTAAGGAAGGACGCATAAAAAAGAGCATTGTGATCGAATACGTGACCGTCCCGATGAAAACCCCAAAGATATGTTGTACTTGCCGATTCTCAATGAAATTCGGCAACGTCCGCGGAGAAAATTGAGAGGAGTAGGTCGTCAAGACCACTAAAATCGTCGAAAACGTAAACGTCATCATCGTCAACAGCCCCGTAAAGACTGCACTGTGAATGGTTTGTGCCAATCCGAGAGTCGTTTTCCAATCGCTCGGAAACAACTCTTTTGCATATAAATCGATGGTTAAGACGATTGCCGTCAACATCGCTCCACCTAGTCCGTAAAGGAGGGGCCACCACCAGTTGGTTTCTCGATACAATAACTTCAACTTCTGCATTCCTCATCCACTCCACTCTTAAATATACCGGTATATTTTTAATTCCTGTTTCCACATCTAGTAAAACGTATTCTCGTAATTTTTTCAGAAGATACCAAGTCAATTCATTTTGTGAAAGTGTAAGTTTGTGTTTTACTTCTCCACATAACGTGAATAACTTAAGTGTTATCAAAACGAATTGGAGATGAATATCCATGCAACAGCAAACACAATCAACACTCAATACCGACTTCACTAAAATTTTTATTAATGGTCAGTGGCGCAAAGGCGCAAGTGACAGCAATATGAAAAATACGAATCCTTTCACAGGAGAAACATTATTTGAGATTTCGGCAGCAAATAATGACGACTTAGATGATGCTTATCAATCTGCGAAAGTTGCCCAAAAAGAATGGGCGAAAGCCCCGGCACTAAAACGCCAAGGATTAATCGAACAGTTCTTAAAAGTCATGTATGAAGAAAAAGAAACGATTGTCGAATGGCTCATCAAAGAGTCAGGCAGCACACGCATCAAAGCGGAAGGTGAATTCCTGGCGTCCGTCTTGATCGTTAAAGAAGCAGCTACTTTCCCACTCCGGATGCACGGTGAGATTCGTCCATCGGTCGTTCCTGGTAAAGAAAACCGGATTTACCGGAAGGCACTTGGTGTCATCGGCATCATCAGCCCATGGAACTTCCCGTTCCACCTTGCTATCCGTTCGATCGCTACGGCTATCGCAATCGGAAACGCGGTCGTCGTTAAACCGGCAACCGATACACCGGTATCAGGCGGCTTGATCTTTGCAAGTCTCTTTGAAAAAGCGGGTCTTCCGAAAGGTGTCTTAAACGTCATCGTCGGTCGCGGATCAGAAATTGGCGATTCCATCGTCGAGCACCCGGTCCCACGTTTGATTTCCTTCACAGGTTCGACGGAAGTCGGTCGCCATATCGGTGAACTGGCCGGGAAACACCTGAAAAAAACTGCTCTTGAACTTGGTGGAAACAACGTCTTCGTCGTTCTTGACGATGCGGACTTAGATCGCGCGGTCGAATCCGCTGTTTACAGCAAATTCTATCACCAAGGTCAAATCTGTATGTCGACGAACCGAATTCTTGTCGCTCAATCGATTCACGATGAATTCGTCGAAAAATATGTCGCTCGTGTCAAAGAGCTTCAATTCGGTGACCCTTCGAACGACCGGACACAAGTCGGTCCGCTGATCAACCAATCACAGGTTGATCGCATCATGGAAGAAATCGAAAAAACAAAAGCTGCTGGTGCAACAGTTCGTGTTGGCGGCGAAGCAAACGGTAACGTCATCGCTCCTACTGTCGTGACGGGTGTGACAAACGATATGCCGCTTGCGAAAAATGAAATTTTCGGACCAGTTGCTGTCATCATTCCATTCAAAGATGACGCTGAAGCGCTTGAACTTGCGAACTCACTTCCATATGGATTAAGCGGTGCCGTTCATGGTTCATCCATCGAACGTGCGACTGAGTTTGCACTTCAAGTCGAAACAGGAATGATCCACATCAATGACCAATCAGTCAACGATGAGCCGCATATGCCGTTTGGTGGCGAAAAAGACTCAGGTCTTGGTCGTTTCAACGGCGAATGGGTTCTTGAAGAATTCTCGACAGTCCAGTGGTTGTCTGTCATGCACGAACGCCGTCAATACAAACCATTTTTCGAATAACAATATGACGATGACGAAGTACGGGGTTTCCCGTACTTCTACATAAGAAGGGAACAAAACTATGCCATTACTTCGTTTTGATGTCATTGAAGGACGTACGGATGAGGAACTGAAGCTTCTATTAGATACCGCGCATGAGGCGATGCTTGAAGCATTTGATGTTCCGGAACGAGATCGTTATCAAATCGTTCATACCCATAAAGCAAATGAGATGGTGATCCAAGATACAGGTCTTGGCTTCCAACGGACAGATCGGGTCGTTCTCATTAGCGTGACGAGTAAGACACGGACAGAAGAAAAGAAACAAGCGCTTTATCGGTTGCTCGCCGAACGACTAGAAGCTAACTGTGGACTCGCCCCAAGCGATTTAATGGTTTCTATCGTCGAAAATGACGCCGCGGACTGGAGTTTTGGTCTCGGTAAAGCACAATTTTTGACCGGTGACCTGTAATCATCATTTTAGACGTTCAACAAATCAAAAAAAAGGGAGTCTCAACTCGACACTACATCGAGTTGAGACTCCCTTTCGAATTAGTCTTGATGTTCATTCGGATTGTCTCGTTGCACTGGTGCTTTCCAATCAAACGTCTCTGGAACAAAATCAAGACCACCCGGATGAAACGGTTGGCACCGCATCAATCGCCTTGTTGTTAAATATCCACCTTTGACGGCACCATGTCTTTCAATCGCTTCTTTCCCGTATTGGGAACACGTCGGATAAAATCGGCACGTCGCTGGTTTTATCGGCGAAATGACTTTTTGATAAAAATGAATGCCACCCAGCATGACTTTTTTCATTTGTTCACCTTCTTTTCCTTACTGTAACGCATATCAAAAGGATTTTCTGCTTTGGTGAATTATACTACCTCTAACAACTACTAAAAAGGACGTGTAATTATGAAAGCTCTTACGTTTCACTCATTTGGAGATTCTAGTGTACTGACGTACCAGGAACATCCAACACCGGAACTCCAATCTAATGAAGTATTAATTGAGATGAAAGCCATCGGACTAAATTTTGCCGACATTTACCGTCGAAAAGGGAATTATCATTTAGAAGGAACACCACCTTATCTTTTAGGATACGAAGGTTCCGGTCTCATCGTTCGACTAGGAGATGCTGTGACCGATCTACATGTCGGACAACGTATTGCATTTGCCGACGTTCCAAATGCCAATGCTGAATTCGTGACTGCGCCTCAGGATAAGATCATTCCGTTACCGGATTCGATTTCTTACGAAACGGGCGCCTCCGTGTTGTTGCAAGGTTTGACTGCTCACTACCTGACACGGGACAGTTACGATATCCGGCCGCGTGATCTGGTATTGATTCACGCGGCAGCTGGCGGCGTCGGACAACTGTTGACGCAAATCGTCCGTCTACGTGGTGCCATTCCAATCGGTTTGACATCTTCTCAGGAAAAAGCCGCCATCGCTAAACAAAATGGTTGTGAACACGTTTTTCTCTACTCCGACGACTGGGTCGGTCAACTCCATACATTAACAAACCAACGTGGTGTTGATGTCGTTTACGAATCGGTGGGTTCCACCTTGATGGAGAGTTTTCAGGCAACGAAAGTCCACGGGACAGTTGTTTTTTACGGAATGGCCGGCGGTGATCCTGTTGCGATTGACCCACGTTTTTTGATGGACACTTCTAAGACATTGACAGGCGGCGATTTGTGGAACGTCTTGACGACTCGAGAAGAGCGAATTCGTCGCGCCGGCGAACTGTTCAGTTGGATTCAGTCCGATCAGTTACGATTAGCTCCGCCTACTCTATTTCCACTCTCAGACGGCAAACGCGCGCATGATTATTTAGAAAGTCGTCAAAGTACAGGAAAAATTTTGTTGATTCCTAGTGATGAATCCGACCTCGATTAATTCAAAAAACTCCCCATGCTGCTAGTATGGGGGGAGTTTTTTTCGTCTAAACGATTACAAAAAAGAAACAGTTCTCTTTATCAGCAATTCATTTGCTTAAGTAGTTGCATTCCTTCATAAAAGAGCGTAGAGTAAATCTCATCAAAACCAGAAACTTAAATTAGTTTTTAGTTTCAAGAAGGAGATTTTATTTATGTTTCGCTCAGAATGGAAAAAATTAAAAAGTCCGATGACGATTATCGTGATTCTTGCTCTTATCCTCGTTCCGTTTCTTTACAATTCGATCTTTTTATCTGCTTTCTGGGATCCGTACGGTCAGACAGAAAATATTAAAGTCGCCATTGTCAACGAAGATAAAGCAACGAAGTTCGAAGGAGAAAAAATTGATATCGGTGATCAGTTTATTAAAAAACTGAAAAAAAATGACGATTTTGATTGGCAATATCTTTCACGTAAAGAAGCTGCCAAACAACTTCGCTCAGGTGACATCTATATGACAGTCGTCATTCCGAAAAAGTTTTCGCACAATGCGACGACATTGCTGGACGATCATCCGAAAAAAATCGAACTGGAATATTATTTGAATCCAGCTAAAAACTATTCCGGTACGCAGATTTCCAGTGCTGCCGCCAAACAATTAAACGAAAAAATCCGTAAATCCGTAACAAAACAATACAGCAGTGCGATTTTTGGATCACTCAAAAAAATCGCCAAAGGACTGGAAGATGCCTCTGAAGGTTCAGCTAAACTCGAAGATGGCGCTAAAAAAACGACCGACGGGGCTAAGACACTTACAACAAATCTCGGTAAATTAACCAATGGTACAAATGATTTATCGACAAACTTAACAAAAGCCGCGGACGGTTCCGTACAGCTTTCAAGCGGTCTGAATACGTTAAGTGGTGGAACGCAGACACTGGCAGAGAAATCTAGTGAATTATCGAGCGGTCTCAACCAGCTCGACGGCAACAGCGGAAAGTTAATTAAGGGGTCATCCGATTTACAGGCCGGATCAACTAAACTCCGCCAAGGTCTCGAGAGTGCATCTGCCGGGTCGACGGAACTCCGTCAAGGTCTCGAAAGTGCATCTGCCGGAACGACGGAACTCCGACAAGGTCTCGAAACAGCTTCGGCCGGTGCATCGAAGCTCGACAATAACCTGCCGCAGTTCACGGCTGGTCTCGATCAACTGAACGCCCGGGCTCAAGAAGCCAATGCTTCTCTGGTAGCCGTCAATGACGCCGCTGATACGTTAAAACAAGAATTAAGCACCCGCCGTGAGGCACTCGAAGCAAATGTCGCCAATATCAAGGCAGTCATCGCTTCGTCCGAGACATTAACGGAAGAAGAAAAAGGCGCCTTGTTGGAATCCATTGCAACGATGGAACAAAATGTCCAAAATTTAGCGCAGCAAGAATCTTCCCTTGATGCCAGTCTTGCTAAAGCCAATGATGCAACAGAAAAAATCAATCAGCTGGCAGTCGGTGGGCAAAATATTGCTTCGGCCGTTTCACAACTCGATGGTGGTTTAACACAGTTGCTTGATGGTTCAAAACGATTGGAACAAGGACAAACGAAACTACTTGCCGGTTCAAAACAATTAGAGCAAGGACAAACACAACTATTGACCGGTGCCAAAAACCTGGAACAGGGACAAGGTACGCTCACTCAAGGTTTGACTGCCTATACAGACGGCGTTCACAAAGCAGCCGTCGGAAGTACGAAATTAACGGCTGGTGCGCAACAACTGGCAACCGGTGCGAATGATGCGAGTACTGCATCGGGTGATTTAACTTCAGGTCTTGGTCAATTATCCGACGGGGCTGTCGCCCTTTCATCAGGTGCTGGTCAATTGACAGATGGTGCTTCTCGTCTGGCTGACGGAAACTCAAAACTCGTTGATGGCGCGAATACGTTAAAAACGGAACTCGGTAAAGGAGCGAAAGACGCAACCGTCAAACCATCCAATGACCGCGATAACATGTTAGCTGAACCCGTTGTCTTAAAAGAACATGATTATTCGACCGTCAACAACTATGGCTCTGGTCTAGCGGCTTACATCCTCAGTATCGCGTTATTCGCCGGTGCCTTGATGTTCTCATCCGTCTACCAAATCCGTCCGGAACATGGTGAGACGTTGACATGGCGTTTCCTCGTCGGAAAGCTATCACTCGTCTTACCGATCGGTGCTCTGCAAGGAATTGCCGCTTCGATCGCCATCGTCTATGTCCTCGATGCCGACGTCGCAAGCACACCTGCTTTGTATGGATTTGCTGCCTTGACCGGCATGACGTTCATCACGTTACTGTTCACGTTAACGATGCTTTTCGGTCGTGTCGGACAATTTAGTGCGTTCTTACTGTTGTTACTTCAAATCGGTGGTAGTGGTGGTACGTTCCCGGTCGAAATGACGCCGAGCTTCTTCCAAGCGATTCACCGCTTCTTACCGATGACCTACTCGGTCACCGGCTTCCGAGAAGCACTTGGGATTGGCGTGACGGATACACTGATTTCAAACAGTCAGGTACTTGGATTGATTCTATTCTCTGCCCTTGCGATCACCTTCGCCGGTGCATTAGGCGCAAAACGGATTTTACTTTCGACGAAAGCGAGAACACGCCATGACACTGTCTGATAAGGAATATCTGATTTTAGATGCGGCAATGGCTTGTTTTTCTGAACTTGGTTATAAAGGAACGACCATTGAACGGATTGCTAAACGTGCTCATGTCGGTAAACCGACCGTCTACCAACTGTTTGAAAGTAAACTCGATTTATTTGAGACGTTAGTTACACGAGTCTTACAGGACATGAAGGCTGAAGCTGAGAATGCTTACGTCATGACAGCTTCTGTCGAAGAAAACAAACAGGCCATGATTGACGCCATCGTCAATCATCAACATGAACATTTGTTCATCTTACAAATCACACAAGAAACGCATACCTTAAAACTACAAGAGATGTTCGAATTACGGATGCGGATCGAGCAGCATATCGTCGAGTATATAAAGAACCTCCTCGAAACACGCTTAGAATTGGAACAACGTTCGCCGGAAATTCCCGTCGAAGTCACGGCCTTTTTGTTGTTCAAGACCTACGTCGCCTTGATTTCCGAATGGCCGTTAATCGGTCAACCACTTGATTTAAAAACAATCAGTCAAGCGATGTTAAAATTGTTATAATGAAACAGCCTCTCGGATAGACGAGAGGCTGTTTTCATGTAACGTTCATCTTACTCGAATGGAGTGTTTGGTTTGTCTCAATTGGTAGTCTTTACCCCGTTGTTCTTGCTCGTCCTATTGACGTACGTCATCATCTCACTGGTTGATATGTGGCGATCCTATACACGAACAAGTGCTTCGACCGACTTTGTCTTTTTCATCGTCACCTTAGTCTCACTGTTTGTCGGATTCGTCTTGTCACCGGTTCTATCCCTTGTCTTTCAGTGGAAACGCAGTCGTATCAAACGAATCATCGGGCTCATCATCGTCGGATTACCTTTCGTGCTGTTCTTAACGGATCGTTTTTTCTAATGCAGATACTTTTTAAGCCGAACGATCAGTGAAATTTTACACTGATCGTTTTTTCAATGTTTATGTTCTTCCGCCTAAAAAAAGTTTCCGCAATAATTCTTTTTCCGGCATAGCGGCAGCATGAAAGGCTTCGAGGTAGGGCTGATCGTCATAGATGACTTCCATGACATCGATTTGCCATCCACCTTCTATCTGTTCAACTAGCGCAAACGGAGCAATCGCTTCTGGCTGGCAACCGAGCGCCCCCGGGTTCAAATAAGTGACACCTTTCGTCCGAACAAGTTGTTTCGGGTGATGATGACCAAAACAAATCAGACTCGCCTGTTGTCCTTTAAACAAATCAGGCAATGTCTCTTCTGTCCCGTCGACAGCTGCTGCCAACGGTTCCTCTCCAATCGCCTTCGACTCATCGCGATATGCGTAATGCGTAAACAACACATCTTGTCCCGAAAATGTCTTTCGAATCGTTCGGGGAAGTTGCTCTAAAAAGTGTTGGTTTTCTGGCGTCAGTTGATCCGCTATCCATTGATGATGTGCTTGTGCATGACGGTAACTGTCTGGATAGGGTTGATCATGTAGTAACGCCAGTACATTTTCATCGTGATTTCCACTAATCGTCGTCATGCGGGAAGTCGATCGAACTAACTCAATCACTTCATTGGTCTGCGGACCGATTCCGATTAAATCCCCGAGACAGAAAATCTCTGAAACAGTTTTCTCTTCTCTAATTTTTTTTAAGACAGCTTCAAGCGCTGTCGCGTTGCCGTGAATATCTGTTATTACTGCAAATTTCATGTAACCGCCTCCAATGTCAGTTTAACGCCTTTTTTTCTTTCCCCTGATTTTGTGCAGAAAATTCATGGAAAATAAATTGTCAGAAAATATTGATTATTGTTTTCAGCCGTGTTAGGCTTAGAAAAATTCACGGAAAGGGGCACAACCTAATGTCTTCACACCAAACTGCAGGCCGACTGATTATTCTATGCACGAGGGACTGAAACCTTTTCCGATTGATTTTCGGGATTGATTTTGGGCCCTCCTTTCGATGCATCGAATGAGGCGCCCGCAGGAATGATGGCGCCTATCCGATACCGGATAGGTTTTTTTAATGGCTAAACGAAAAAGAGAGAGGATGAGTGAGTTGAAGGAATATGCGATGGATCGAATGGTGAAAGTGTCTGCCGGGATGGCGAACGCCGTCTTAGTGACGTTAGGAGTAGGCTTATTGATTGAAACATTCGGTAACTTATTACATATCGAGATGCTGTTGACGATTGGCGGAGTTGCTAAAGTCTTACTCGCGCCTGCACTTGGTGCCGGAATTGCTTATCAACTCGGTGGGAATACACTTGTCTTATTCAGCGCCATGATTGCCGCGACAATCGGTGGGGGCGCGCTTCAACCAACGGACGCCGGGCTCGTTCTCGTCCCGGGTCAACCGATCAGTGCGTTGCTCGCAGCTGCTGTCGCTGTGTTCGTCGGTAAACGGATGACAGGAAAAACAAAATTCGACATGATGGTCATTCCAGTCAGTGCCGTCCTTGCCGGTGGTGTGACAGGAATCGCTGCTGCTGCCGTCACGACCCCGTTGTTAACACGATTCAGTGCTATGGTCACGACGTCCGTCGAAACTTCACCGATTGCGACATCCCTTGTCATTGCTCTTATCTTTAGCGTCTTATTGATGTCTCCCGCTTCATCTGCTGCACTCGCGATTGCACTTCAACTCGACCCTGTCGCCAGTGCCGCCGCCTTGATTGGTTGTTCGGCTCAGTTCGTCGGGTTTACATTAATGGCATACCGCCAAACTGATCCCGGTGGATTGATTGCTTCCTTTTTTGTCACACCAAAAGTTCAGTTCCCGAATATCGTGAAGAATCCACGTCTCGTCGTCGCGCCTTTCTTAGCGGCAATGATTTCGGCACCGATTGCGACACTTGTTCTTTCATTAGAAGTACCGTACGAATTAGCAGGTCTCGGGTTGAATTCGATGATTGCCCCCCTCAATATCTTTGTCAATCAAGGATTTAATGCGTTCCTCGTCTTTTTTGCAACTGGAGTAGTGCTTCCGGGTATCTTGACTCTCGTCTTTTACCGGATGACGACAATGGCTGGTTGGACGAAGATGGGTGATCTTCGACTAGAAATTCAATGATGAGAGACATCCGCTATTCCTTTCAGTTTAATGAAGGAATAGCTTTTCTTACGTAAAAAAATCCCGTCCATCAAAAGATGAACGGGATTTTGGTATGATTCTGACTGGGCTCGAACCAGCGACCTCTACCCTGTCAAGGTAGCGCTCTCCCAGCTGAGCTACAGAATCATGATGATGTGTACTGGGTATACGTTTATTATAGCAACATATTGAAAACTGTAAAGGATTTTTCCGATTTTCTTTTTAATTTTTTTCTTGTTTGATGACCATTCAGAGTTGCAGACTTTTCTTCCGTCCTCTACTATGTAAATAAGCACATATAAAATAAAGGAGGGATACCCGTTGAATTTTTTAACAAGATTTAGTTTGAAGAACTCAGTTGCCGTGTTTATTATTGCCATTCTTTTAATTTTAGGCGGCGTGTACTCGTTTACCCAGCTCAAAGTAGATCAATTTCCTGAGATTGAATTCCCCCAAATTTCAGTAGAAGCTGTTTATCCAGGCGCTTCACCGGATGATGTCGACAAACAAGTCGTCTCTAAACTTGAAACTGCCCTAAAAGGAATCGAGGGCTCAACGAAGATTACGAGCTCCGCTTATGAAAGTATCGGGATCATCAACATCGAATTCCCATTCGATACCGACATGGATAAGGTCGAACAACAAATTGATGCGGCCATCCAAGATGCAAATCTTCCGGAAGAGGCAACTACGAAATTGAATCGTTTTTCGTTTGGTTCATTCCCGATCTATAACATTTCTTTCTTCAGCAAAGATGGAAAAGAGATTGATTCACTCTTAAAAGATGAAATCGAACCGGAACTCAACAAAATTCCGGGAATCAACAGTGTTTCAGTTGGTGGCTACAAGGATGACCTTGTCCAAATCACCGTCGATAATGATAAAGCAACTGCTGCTGGTTTATCGTTATCAAGCATCAAAGAACAAATCAATGCAAAGTATGTGTCGTTCCCGTCTGGCCAGCTCGCAGAAGGCGATTCAAAAATCCCGATTCGGGTCGAAGAAAAACTCGAGAACTTAGATAAACTAAAAAATCTCCAGTTGACTTCAACCGTCACATCGAGTCCAGCTACAGGTTCTCAATCTGGACCGCCTACAGGCGGTGCTCCGGAAACTGCTCCTGGCGCACCACCAGCAGAAGCTGAACAGCCGGCAGAACCAATTCGTCTCGGTGATATCGCAGAAATCGAAGCGGTTTCCGAACAAAGCGAAAAAACACGCTACAACTTAAAAGATTCATTATCGATGGCCATCACGAAAAAACAAGATGCCAATACCGTCGAAATTGCAGATGGTGTCACAAAAATCTTGAATAAGTACGATGACCAGATTGATTATACGATTGGAATCGACTCTGCTAAAGACATTGAGGAATCTGTCGCCACCCTTGTAAAAGAAGGATTACTCGGTGCCTTGTTTGCCTCTCTGGCCGTCCTTCTGTTCTTACGTAATATTCGGGCGACGATCATTGCCATCGTCTCGATTCCGCTGTCCCTTTTAATCGCAGCGATCTTCTTGAACTGGCAGGACATCTCGTTAAATATCATGACTCTTGGTGGTATGGCGGTCGCGGTCGGTCGTGTCGTCGATGATAGTATCGTCGTCATTGAAAACATCTTCCGCCGTGTCCGCAAGTCAGACGCCGGTATGACGAACGAGATCATCGAACAGTCAACAAAAGAAATCCTAAAAGCGATCACGTCTTCTACACTGACGACCGTCGTCGTCTTTTTACCAATCGGGTTTGTTGGTGGGATTACAGGTAAGTTCTTCTTACCGTTCGCCTTGACGATTATCTTCTCGTTACTTGCTTCGCTTCTCGTCGCCATTACCATCGTGCCGATCTTAGCGAAATTCGCCTTCAAAAAGGTACCTGCTGAAGAAAAAGAAGGTGTCTTACAACGTTGGTATGGAAAACTGATTGAAAAATCACTATCGCATAAAGCGATCATCCTGGTCGTTTCCTTCTTATTGCTTGGTGGTTCCCTTGCGATCGTACCGCAACTCGGCTTTACGTTCATTCCCAACGAAGCCTCTAAAACATTGACGGCTTCGCTCGAACTTCCTGCTGCGACTTCGCTTGAGAAAACAGGTGCTGTTTCGCTCAACATGGAAAAAATGTTTGATGAGGAAACTGCGATTGCCGATGTGACAACCTCGGTTGGCGCACGTGATTTCACGACAGGCTTACGTCTGGATAACAAAGCGAGTTATTTCTTGAATCTAAAAGACGGCGCTGATGTCGAAAAGACGATTAAATCTCTTGAAACACAGATGGAAGATATCGCGAAAGAAGACGATGTGGATGTCAAAATCAGTATCGCTGAACTTTCGACCGGTGGTCCACCATCAAACAATAATGTGGATGTTGATTTATTCTCAACGGATCTCGAAGCTCTGCAACAAGCAGCGAAACTCGTCGAAGACAACATGAACAAAAACAACGATTTAAAATATGTCACAAATAACTTCAGCGAAAAACAGAAACAGTTCCTCGTTGAAATTGATTCTGAAAAAGCAAGTGATCGTGGTTTATCCGGCTTCCAAATCCTCGGTACAGTGAATGACCAGACTAAACCGGTCACAGTCGGCACGCTGAACCTCGATGACAAGGATCAAGATGTCCAATTATCCTACAAAGAAGATTTGACATCTAAAGCAGATCTTGAGAATGTCCAATTGTTCTCCGCTACTGGTCCTGTCGCCTTGAACGATGTCGCGACAGTCAATGAAGTCGATACGTTTACGTCGGTTCAAAAATTAGACGGAAAAGTGTACGCCCGTGTATCCGGACAAGTAAAAGGTGATGACGTTCAAGCCATTTCGAGTGACGTCAAAGCAGACGTCGAAAAAATCGACTTGCCTGACGGCGTTTCTCTAACGAGTGGTGGCGGAAATGATGATACGATCGAAATCTTCCAGTCACTCGGAATCGCGATCGTCGTTGCCATCGGACTGGTCTACTTGACGATGTTGATCACGTTCGGAAAAGCACGGATTCCGTTCATCATCTTGTCGTCCTTGATCTTCGTTCCAATCGGTTCACTCGTCACGCTGTTCTTAGCAAATGAACCATTATCCGTCAGTGTCATGATCGGGTTCTTGATGCTCATCGGAATCGTAACAACCAATGCGATTGTACTCGTTGACCGGATTGGTCAAAACGTCACGCGTGGTCTACCAATTCGTGAGTCCTTGATCGAAGCTGGTAAGACACGACTTCGTCCAATCTTGATGACAGCATTCGCAACCATCATGGCTCTTGTTCCGCTTGCACTCACGACATCATCCGGAACATTGATTTCAAAAGGTCTTGCCTTGACGGTTATCGGTGGATTAACGACCTCTACTCTCTTGACGTTAATCATCGTTCCTGTCGTCTACGAACTATTCTTCTTCAAAAAGGTGAAAAAAGAACGTCAGTCCTAACAAAAAATCCTTCTCTCATGTCGAACGAGAGAAGGATTTTTGTCTGGATTATTTTTCAAGTAATTCATCTGTCCGATCGATGGTTCCATTATGTTTGGCGACAAGACCGTCGAGAACAGAAGGTTCAAACTCTTCCCCGATCGCAATGATTCCCGTTTTTCCCGGTGGAATGACACCAAGCGTCCGCTTAAACGTTTCCTGGATGGCTTGATTCTCTTTTAACTCTTTTGAGCCACCAATCAGCATCCCTGTCATCGACCCTAACAAGATGCCGAATGGCCCTCCGAGAATCCCGACGGCCATACCGATCAAGGAACCTTTAAACGCTTTATTGGAACCACTTAAGTCAATCGCATCTTCAAACGAAAAGGCCCCGTTCTCACTTCGTTTAATGACGGCGATTTGTTCAAAATCAACTTGACCATTCGCATGATACTTCTTGAGTTCGCTGAACACTTGGTACGATGTCGCTTCTTCATCAAATGTAAAGGTAATGATATGATGCTTTTCGTCTTTTTTAGCCACAGCTTCCACCTCTTTCAAGAAGACAGACCGCAACCGCTGCACGATGAATGACACACCAATTGTTTACCATTTGATGACGGAAATGAAACCTCCTAAGGGAGCATCGGTTTTCCCGGCGCCAATTGATAGTATTCTTCCATCGTCAAGCCACTTGCTTTTAACCGTGTCGCAAGCGTCGCACCGACGTAACGGAAATGCCAGCTTTCGTACGTGTAACCGGTCCAAGCTTCTTTGCCGAGCGGGTACCGGAGATGGAAACCATAACGATGCGCATTGACTGCCAACCATTTTGCTTCTTTTGTACTCGAAAAGCTAAACTTGGCATATTTCGAAGCATCTGCTCCTCCGATATCAAACCCGAGACCCGTCTGATGTTCACTTTCACCTGGTTGCGCACTGTACGTGCTCGCCTTTTCAAAACCATCCCGTGCAACATATTTTTCAAACAGTGCTTTTTGGTACGCATAGGAACGATATGTACTGAACGCAACAATCGTTATCTTTTCTTTTTTGGCAGCGAGCCTCATTTTTTCAAACGCAGCCCGTGCGACGGTACTTTCACCAGGTGCGTATGACGAACGGAGTGGATGATTCGGATTAACAATCAATGTCTTTCCAATCCGCTTTCCTCCGATTTGTTGATCGGTTAACAAATATTTTGTACTCGCATACCCTGTCTTTGTCCCATAACGGACTTTTGACCAAGTTCCGAGTCTGCTTAATTCGTTAATATAGACACCTGTCGGAATTACAGTGGTGATCGCTTTTTCTGTCGATGCACCGGTTCGAAGGTTAAGTGGTGTTTTTGCTTGACGGTAGGTCGAAGCTTCTGCCGCTACTGAAAAATTGACGGTCAGCGTAGCGACTGCCAATATAGCCAATAACGGTTTTTTGATGTTTTTCATACGTCTCATAACTCCTTTTTTCCAAAACAGGGTAATTAATCTTTGATTTTAGAATAGCATTCATTTTAAGACACAACCATTTTTTGTCCATCGTGTAACAAAAATGATTTAATTCCCTATTTTCATCAAATGAATCTGTTCTAGATGATTGAATCTTGTTTTGTTCGGGTAAATATTGTCTGTATGCGTTTTCTTTAAATAATGATTGTATTCAGTCAGGGGCGAATCTACATGACCATTTTGGATGATGCCTTCATCGCCGTGTCTCTTCTTTGGTTACTCGAATTATTTTTGTTTCGAAACCGTGAGAAGGAACCATCTCCACTCGAAGAACGACGAAGTTTTTATCTCATTTTAGCTACTTTGATCGTTACCATTCTGTTATCCGTTCTCTTTAGCAGTTCAGAAGCACTTCTCTTCCAAAAGCAACTTGGTCTTTTCTTATTAAGCGGCGGCGTCCTCTTACGTTACTGGGGCATTTATCATCTAAAACATCAGTTTACACGCCATGTCGCCGTCAATCCTGGAGATCAACTTGTCAGTACGGGTCCCTATCGTGTCTTGCGCCATCCACTCTACACAGGTCTATTGTTCATCACAGTCGGTTTCCCTCTCTATTTCGGAAATCTAATTTTAACGGTATTCGCCGGAATCATCATGTTTTTCGCCTTACTTCATCGAATTCGAATCGAGGAACAACTTTTAACAGCAGGATTTGGTTCGGTTTATACGGAGTGGGCCAGTGCTAGAAAACGATTGATTCCGTTTATCTACTAAGACATAAGGAGATGTGATTTTTTTGAAGAAACAAGCAGTTGTCATTGGAGCAGGGTTAGCAGGTATGTCAGCAGCAATTCGTCTCGCAGGAGATGGTTATGAGGTCACGATGCTTGAACAAAACGGGAATGTCGGCGGCAAATTGAACCAACGTAGTGGTCATGGATTTACATTTGATACGGGTCCTTCCATCCTGACGATGCCTTGGGTACTCGAACAACTCTTCACGAGCGTTCACCGCCGTCTCGATGACTATCTAGAAATCGAACGCATTGAACCACAATGGCGGACGTTTTTCGAAGATGGGACACAACTTGACGTAAAAGGTGACCTTCCAGGGATGTTGGAAGAATTCAAGAAAGTCTCCGCTCAAGCAGACTTCGTCGAATTGTTCAGTTATTCGAAAAAAATGTACGACCTTTGTTTAGATAGCTTCTATAAGTACAGTCTCGAAGACTTAAAAGACTTAAAAAAATATCATACGATGTCTGAATTACTTAAGATGGATCCACTCAATACGGTAGCCAGCGGAACTAAAAAACACCTGAATAATAAATACCTCGAACAGCTGTTCAATTATATGGTCATGTATGTCGGATCCAATCCATATGAAGCCCCTGCCGTCTTCAACCAAATGATTTATGTTCAGATGGGTCTCGGTATTTATTACGTAAAAGGTGGTATGTACAATATCGCCCGCGCCATGAAGACGGTTCTTGATGAACTTCGTGTGACGGTCCATGTCAATACACCCGTTGCCCGAGTCGTCACGGAAGGTAAACGTGCGATTGGTGTAGAAACGACAGAGGGTGTCTTTTATCCCGCGGACGTCGTCGTCTCGAACCTTGAAGTCATTCCGACGTACCAAAACCTCGTTGCAGACAAAAAAGGACCAAAACACGCTAAAAAACTAAATCAGTCGTTTGTTCCATCTGTCTCGGGACTTGTTTTGTTACTTGGGGTCAATCGAGAATACAAGGACTTGAAACATCATAACTTCTTCTTCTCTGATGATCCCGAACGTGAATTTGCTCAGATGTTCAAAGACGGTGTCCCACCAGAGGATCCAACGATTTATGTGGGTGTCTCATCCAAATCGGATCCTTCTCAAGCACCTGAAGGAAAGGATAATCTATTTGTCTTGACTCACGTGCCGCCACTGACGAAACAAGATGGGCAAACCGACTGGGACGCGTATCGTGAAGTCGTACTGGATAAATTGGAACGAATGGGGTTAACCGATTTACGTGAATCGATCGAATTTGAGTATCGTTTCACACCAGAAGATTTGAAAGCACTTTATGGTCCAAACGGTGGATCGATTTATGGAGTAGCGGCTGACCGCAAAAAGAACGGTGGCTTCAAGATTCCATCGAAGAGTGATCTTTACGAAGGTCTTTACTTTGTCGGCGGTTCAACGCACCCAGGCGGCGGTGTCCCGATGGTCACATTGTCCGGACAACTGACAGCTGATTTAATCCAAAAACACGAAAATCCAGTAAAAGCATAATCAAAAACAGGAGACTGTCCCTTCACGGAAGGGGTGGTCTCCTGTTTTTTAGTAGGAACGCTGCGCGATTTCTTTAATCTGATGACATTCTCCGTTTTTGAACACCATACGATAAACCGCTGGCATCTTTAACGTTTTCCAGAAGTCATAATCGTATGCCGGATCAAAAAACTGCATCAACAACACCATGATGTTCCCGTGTGTGCCGATCACGACAGTTTCATTTTCATGTTTCGTCAAGATTTGCCGAATTCCTTGAACGATACGTTGTTTCGCCTCTTCATTGGATTCACCGCCGTATGGGTTTTCGGTTGGGTGTTCCCAGACGAACTGGACGGCATGTCGAAAATCGTCAAGTCTTCCTGGCGCCAAGACGCGTTCTCGGAAATCAGCTGCTTCATGAACCGTCAACTCACGTTGTTCCGCTAATGGTTGAACGGTCTCAATCGCCCGTTGGTATGGACTCGCATAGATGTCGTCTATTTTGATTTCCCGAAATAGCGAAAGCAACTGTTTCGCATCAACCATTCCCCGTTCAGATAACGGGCGTGTTTCTTCCTCTGCCGAATACGTCGAATGGGCGTGGCGGACTAGATAAATTGTTGTCATACGGGACTCCTTCTCAAACCTCTGTCGTCCGCTCGATCAACCGGTATCCGACTCCGCGAACCGTCTCTAAATAACAGTCAATCGGAAAACCGAAGCGGCGCAATTTTTCACGAAGATGCCGAATGTGGGAATCGATCGTCCGCGGCTCAATCAATTGTTTCTCTCCCCAAAGCGACATGACGAGTTGTTCTCTTGATAAGATCCTGTTTTTCGAAGCTAACAGTTTCCCTAAAAGCTGAAATTCCGTTTTCGTCAGCAATTTTTTTTCTGATCAAAGGTACATTGATACGAAGCAGGATCGTAGTACAGTCCTTGAAATGTTTCACTTTCATTTTTGACTCGACCAATCAATAATTCGATCCGTGCCAGTAATTCTCCTTCATGAATCGGTTTTGCGACATAGTCATCCGCCCCTACTTCATGCCCCCGTAAAATATCGTCCTTTTGATTTCGTGCCGTCAACATGATGATCGGAAAATCAGCTGACTGCCGTATTTTTTGACACAATATCCATCCGTCCATTTCAGGCATCATGACATCGAGTAATGCCAAGTCGATTGGTACTGTTCGGACAAGTTCAAGTGCTTTTTCCGCAGAATCGACCAGGTGACACGTATGCCCGTGAGGTGTTAGATACAACTTCATCAACTGCAGCATCCGCTGTTCATCGTCGACGATTAATATACGTCCCATCTCTTCATCCCTTCCATTGCACCGTCACAATCGTCCCAGCATTCGGTTCACTTTTTATATCGAGTAACGCATCATGCGCTTGAACGATCGCCGTCGCAATCGTTAATCCGAGACCAGATCCTCCGTGACTTCTTGAACGTGATGGCTCACTCCGATACAATCGTTTTTTCACATGCGGTAATGCCTCTTCAGCAATCCCGATTCCTGTGTCCCTGATCGTAAAATAAGGTCCGATATCATTTGTTCCGTACCGTACTTCAATTTCACCAGTTTCTGTGTACTTCCGTGCATTGTCCAACAGATTCAAAATGACTTGCCCGAGTCGAATTTCGTCTCCAGTCACCAGCACAGGATGACCGGAAACAACAAACTGAAGTCCTTTTTCTTCGATGGCAGGTCTTGTTTTTTCAGCAATCGATAAGATGACCTGATCAAGAGCAAGAGGCAACCGTTTTACTACAAATTCGTTTTCATCTGACCGAGCCAGGAACATCAACTGTTCAATCAATTGGCTCAGATGGTCACTTTCTTCTTTGATAATCGACAGGTACATGGTCTTTTCGGATTCCGGTAAATTCGGACGACTTAATATATCGGCATATCCTTTTACGTACGTCAGTGGTGTTCGCAGTTCATGCGAAATATGGGCCAAAAATTCTGTTCGTTCTCGATTTACATAATCCAGATCGTTTGCTAACTGTGTGATCGATCTTGCCAATGCACCGAGTTCATCGGAACGATTGATCGGCAAATCCACTTCGAGATGTCCGTCTCTCAATTTTGCAGTCGCCCGTTCCATTTTAATGAGTGGTCTTGAAATCAGTCGTGTACATATGGCTACGGTGACCAGTGATAAGAAGACTGCGATGACACCAACTTGAATAAACTGTTGTCTTAATGGTTTGACGACTTGTTGAATCAAAGCTTCCGGTGCAAACATAAACACATGTCCCTGATGAACACCCGAGATTTCAATCGGACTATCCGTCATCAAAAAATCCCCTTGTTCCGTTGGTGTTTGGAGGACCATGTCTTTACGTTGATTCTTCATTTCAGTATGCGTCAATTCTTTTCTCATTTCTTCTGTTAAACGATTCGAAGCGTTCAAGATGGTTCCTTTTTCGTCGGTAATGACGACGATAAATTCAGAAGCAGATTCCATCAGGCTGACGTGTTCGATTGTTTCTTTGTTAAATGATTCTTCCAAGACGTCACGATGCGTGTTTCCACGGTTCAGCAAGCCCAATATCACTTCATCCGTGCGTTGATTCACGAGATTCAAATATAACGTACTAAACAGAACACTTCCGATGAGAAGTATCGCCGTTAAAACGAGTAAGCCGATGTAATGAGAAATGTGTTTCATGTCACCCCTCCTTGTCTTTCTAGGATATAAGTTTAAAGATTTTTTAATCGAACTTGTACATCAGACACGCTGAATCTAAATCGTCACGCTCTCTGCACAAAGCATGGGTATAATACTAACGTAATCAAATCAGTTTAGGGGGGAAAGCAGATGAAAAAAACAACTACTTGTCACAACCGTTGCACTCACTACCGTTTTAGGTCTGGGTGCTTGCGGAACGGATTCAAAGTCTAGTTCCCATGACATGCATGACGATATGAATGCTTCGCATGATGGAATGATGCATTCGAGTGATGGAAAATTCCGAACGGGCTCAAACAAGCAAAGGACCCGAAGTTTAAGGATAACGCTAAAGTCATCCTCTCTTCCGATCACATGCAAGGGATGGACGGTGCTGACGCAACGATTGATCGTACTGAACAAACGACAGTATACAGGGTCGATTTCAAGCCAACAACAGGCGGAAAAACCGTCAAACACCATAAATGGGTCACAGAGGACGACCTGCAGGCAGATAACTAAAAAAGCCCGCTCATCATAGGATGAACGGGCTTTTGGTATGATTCTGACTGGGCTCGAACCAGCGACCTCTACCCTGTCAAGGTAGCGCTCTCCCAGCTGAGCTACAGAATCATGATGCAGTACGTGATGTACTTGCTAGGACATGTATTAATATAGCAAGAAACTAACAATCTGACAAGTACTTTTCTAAAAAAATATGAAAAAGAACTAGAAATGGGACTGAAGCACACCACGCATCAAGAAATACAGGCTTTTTTCAGTCCCGTCTCCTGTTATAAGATCGTTGTTACCTGATCAACCGGTAATCGGAGTGTCGGACGTTTTTTCGCATTTTCGACTGCCTTTCCAACTGCAATCAACATGACAGGCACATACCGCTCATCTGTAATGAACGTTTCTGTAAAGGTTTGATGGTTGAACCCACCCATTGCGAGCGTCGATAACCCCTTCGCTTCCGCAACCAACATCAGTTGCATCGCAGCCAGGCTCGCATTCGACATCGCTGCATCACGGGCATAGACTTCGCTTTGATAAGCTCCCTCTACTTGTCCTTTAATGGAATCAAACAAGTCTTCTGTCATTCCGCCCGCCTCGACTGCCGGTCCGTATACGGGATTGTAGTTCCGGTTTGCCTGCAGATCCCCGAGAACTGCAATGACGACTGAAGAGGAACTGACGGCAGGTTGATTATAAGCAATCGGAGCCAGTTGTTGTTTTGCTTCTTCTGAATGGAACGCCAAGAAATGCCAATGCTGTAAGTTCCAGGCACTTGGTGCAGCTGTCGTTAATTCGATAAGTTCCTGTACTTCCTGTTCGGATAGTTTAAAGGTCTCGTCGTAATGACGAACCGAACGACGTTCTGTTAAAAGTGCTAATGTTTCAGGTAATGTCTGATTCATGATGATCCCCCTCTAAGTTTATCTGTTTACTTTGTTATCGTATCATCCTGTGTGTCGACTGTCATACGACAAGACTTATCTAAAATTCATCTGTTATAAAACAAAGGTTGACTAAATCAAACTGTACTAGTACAATAAAATAAATTAAGTGTTATTTGCGGACACATTTACTAACACGAGGAGGAAAACATGATGGAACAACCCCTTTACCAAGAAACGTCGCCCGAATTTTATCGCCAGCTTCCGGTCAAAACCTGCTCACATTGCGGAAAAGAAATGGATGAACAGTGCGAATCGTATAAAACAGAGTGTGACGAGTGTGCTGTTACAGAACACTGATCACTGAGTGACATGCAAAAAGAAGTCTCCGTTAGCGGATTGACTTCTTTTTTTGTCTGACGAATTGTAATATTAAGTGCAACACCTGACGGAAAACACAAAAAGCCCATAACGGCCTCGTGTAGAATGGAGTTACCACACCACAT
>NZ_JACSMT010000036.1:0-7757 GCF_018618815.1 Exiguobacterium sp. s128
TGCTTGTCCCAGGAAAACGATTCGAAGCGAACAAAAAAAGCGGTTCTTCCCGATTAAGAGAAAAACCACTACTTTGTCTTCAGTCTGCACGCTCTCCTGGGAGAGCGTGTTGTTCTGTAAACGTATTCAGGCACTCGTCGATACAAGCGACTGAATACGCTCGCTGTGTGCCGTGTAGGAAGACAGGTGTTCAAATTGATGCAGGGTAAGAGTCGTCATGCGGCTATGACCTGTGCTTGATTCAAGCAGCAGGTAGGCTTCATTTTGATCCTGACCGCCACCGTCAAAGCGGATTTTAGCTGTAATCGTTCGTCCATCGTTCGTTTGCATATAAATATCGTAACCACCAAAATCAACTCGGGTAAAGCGATTTGCTTCGCTTACGATTCGTTTAAAAGTTTCTATCAATGAGTAAGACATACAAGTTCCTCCTTATGTGAAAAAGCGCATGGGACCTAACGATCAATCGCAAATCCGTATCGAATATCTCTTTTCCCATTATATAGAAGAATCAAACCTTTTAAAAGAATCTTTTTTAGTGTTGCTATGAAACGCGTTCCATAGGTTATCGTACAATTAGACAGCGCGTGACTAGCGAGACAGCTAGGCGTCAGCTGGGATACTGACAAAAAGAGCGGACAAGCTCTTTTTGTCATGAAGGCATCAAAAAAGGCAAAGCTCGAATACAGAACTTTGCCTACGTGTAAGACGTCATAATTCGACGTTATGGTATACCTGTTGGACATCTTCCAGATCTTCTAAGGCATCAATCATTTTTTCGAACTGTTGGACATCTTCTTCTGATAATGTGACTTCGTTTTGGGCAAGCATCACGAGTTCCGCAACTGAAAATTCTGTGATACCGGCTTCTTTTAAGCATTCTTGAACGGCATGGAACTGTTCTGGTTCCGCATAGATGATGACCGACTCGTCTTCCTCTAAAATATCACGGACATCCAGATCGGCTTCCATCATCAACTCAAGAATATCGTCGGCCATTTTCCCTTCGAAGGCAAAAATGGCTGTCGCATCAAACATATAAGCAACCGATCCACTGACACCCATGTTCCCGCCGTTTTTTCCAAAAGCAGCACGTACATCAGAAGCAGTCCGGTTGACATTATTCGTCAACGTCTCGACGATGACCATCGAGCCACTTGGACCAAATCCTTCATAACGCAACACATCAAAGTTCTCTTCAGCGCCACCTTTTGCTTTTTCAATCGCCCGATCGACGATTGCCCGTGGAACGCTGTATGTTTTAGCCCGTTCGAGGACGACCTTTAGCGCCTGATTCGATTCAGGATCCGGTTCGCCTTGTTTGGCAGCCACATAAATTTCACGACCGAATTTGGCATAGACCCGGCTTGTATTTTTGTCTTTCGACGCCTTTTTTTCTTTAATATTATTCCATTTACGACCCATCAGAATCCACTCGCTTTCACATGACTTCGATTTAGTTAGGAACTTGCTGGTTCCCTCTGCTTTCTCAGTATACCTCATAAGTTGTTGATTTCTGAACTGAAAAGGTGAGGGCAGTAGTGTTTTTTCAAGATTGACGTTTACAGGTAGTCGGAAATTGGGAAGTAACAGGAGATGAAATCTAGTGTTTGGAAGGGTGAAGAGAGATGAACAGAGCAGCAGTATTCCACCGTGCCTTGTCGCCGTATGTGTATAAGTATGATCAGGAGACCGTCCACATCCGTTTGATGTCCGCCAAAGGAGATTTGGATCGTGTCGAGTTGGTCCATGGGGATCCGTATGAATGGGACGCGGAAAAAGAAGAAGACCGTGACTGGAATTTCGATCCAAACAAAGAGAAGTTCTGGAAAACGACGACGACGGAGATGACGTTCTCCGGATCGGATGCGACCCATGATTATTGGTTCGTGGCCATTAAACCGGCGAAAAAACGTGTCCGTTATGGATTCAAAGTCAATGCGGGGGAAACGTCTGCCGTCTATACGGAGCGTGGTTGGTATGACGAATTGCCACTCGATCATCCCGGATATTATTTTGCCGTTCCGTATATCAATGCGGTGGATGTGTTTGACGCACCTAAGTGGGTAAAGGACACGGTTTGGTATCAAATCTTCCCGGATCGGTTTGCGAACGGTGATCCGGCGAATGATCGACCTGGAACGATTGCTTGGGGAGCGGAAGCCCCTGCCTTTGATAATCATTTTGGTGGTGACTTTCAAGGGGTGATTGATCATATTGACTACTTGAAAGCCCTTGGGGTCACAGGCATTTATTTCTGTCCGATTTTCGTGGCACCTTCTAACCATAAATACGATACGCTCGATTACTTACGACTGGATCCGAGTTTCGGGACAGAAGAGACGTTCCGAGAAATGGTCCAGCTGCTTCATGACAATGGAATCCGGATTCTGCTTGATGCCGTCTTTAACCATGTCAGTGTCGATCATCCGGCGTTTCAAGATGTCATGAAATATGGAAAAGAGTCGAAATATGCTAACTGGTTCATGATTGACGAATTTCCGATTCAAACGACGCCAGAACCAAACTATGAAGTGTTTGCTTTTGAACCAAACATGCCTAAATTAAATACAGCCCATCCAGATGTCAAAGACTATTTATTGAAGGTCGGACGATACTGGGTTGAGGAGTTTCAGGTCGATGGTTGGCGACTGGATGTAGCGAGTGAGGTCGATCATGCGTTTTGGCGAGAATTCCGGACCGCGGTACGCACTGCCAATCCAGAAGCATACATCGTAGGGGAGTGTTGGACGGATTCTCAGGAATGGTTGCTTGGCGATCAATTTGATGCCGTCATGAACTATGGACTGACGGAAGCCTTTCTGACATTCTTTGCGACAAACGAGACGAAGGCTACGGCATTCAGCCACGCGGTCGTTCGAAATCTCAACGGGAATACGATGAATGTCAACGAGGTGATGTTCAACTTAGTCGATTCGCACGACACCCCGCGCGCCTTGACACGAGCGAACGGGAACCACGAACGGATGAAACTGCTGATGTTGTCTCTTTTGACGTTCACGGGAAGTCCGGTCATTTATTACGGTGATGAAATTGGTCTGACGGGTGGTCAAGATCCGGATAACCGAAAGTGTATGGTCTGGGACCCGGCGGAGCAGGATACGGCACTGTTGGCGTATGTCAAACGTTTGATTGCTCTACGGAAACAACACCCAGGTCTTGCCAATGCAGGGACGTATCAATTCGAACGGTTAAACGATGAAACGGCCAGTTTTGTCATCCGTCGCCAGACCAATCAGGCAACGTATTTGATTTTGTTTAATAACGGACCGGAAGCCATCGACTTTACCTTCGACGAACCGACGATTGATTTGTTAGAAGACCGTCCGTCTGCAAAAACGGTTGTCGTTCCTCCTGTATCTGGAAAGATACTTCAAGTACAATCTTCATGAACAAACGAAAAGCATCCGCTCAGGGATTTTCCCATGATGGATGCTTTTTTTGAGTTTCAACGAGTATTCATTTGAAAAACGGATGAATCAATAAGCCACTTCTCAATTTAGGTTCAAACCAAGTCGATTTGGGCGGCATGACTTCATTAGCATCGGCGACAGCCATCAACTCCGTTAAACTTGTCGGATGCAAATGAAAGGCGACGGCCATCGTTCCTTGATCGACAAGCTGTTCGAGTCCGGCATACCCTCTGATACCCCCGACGAACTGAATCCGAGAATCGGTCCGTGGGTCTTCGATGCCGAGGAAAGGGGTCAACACTTCATCTTGTAAAATCGCGACATCCAGATTCTCTTTGACGGATGGATGTTCCTTCTCATAATCAAGTGTATACCAGTGTTGTTTGACATACATTTCAAACCGATGTGGCTTCGTTTCCGTCGCTCGACCGGGCGTGATCGTGAAACGACTGCTGATCCGTGTCAGTAACTCGTCAACGGATTGACCATATAAATCTTCAACGACACGATGGTATCCTTGGATGTTCAATTGATCACTCGAAAACGAAACGGCAAGGAATAAACCGGCGTCTTCATGATTATTTAACCGGGCGACTTGAGAAGCGGCTTCTGCCCGGTGATGACCGTCTGCAATATACAAATGATCATGTCGGGCGAACTGGCTACCAATCGTCATCATTGCAGCGCGTTCTGTAATCTTGAAAATCGTATGTTCGATGCCGTCTTCCGCCGTGAATTGATAAATCGGGTGCTGTTGGTCCTGCTCGGAAATGACGCGGTCCAGTTCGAGATCAGGATGATGCGCAAGTAAGATCGGGCCAGTATGAGCAGCCAGTGACTGGACATGTCGAACGCGGTCTCGTTCTTTGTCGGGACGCGTGAACTCATGTTTCCGGATGATACCTTGATCGTAGTCAGCAACAGAGACACATCCGACGAATCCAGTCTGAGTATGTGTGCCATCGCTTAGCCGGTACAGATAGTAACTTTCTACGTCATCAAATGTCAGAATCTGGCGTTCGATAGCTTCTTTGAAATGAAGAGCCGCTTGTTGATAGACGCGCGGATCGTGATCATCGATGAAGTCAGGTAACGTCACTTCGGCTTTATCCATCCGTAAAAAAGATAAAGGGCGACGTCGGACTTCTGCTCTTCCTTCCGACCGATTAAAGACGTCATAAGGAAGAGAGGAGAAAGCTTCCGCGTATTTAGGTTCAGGACGTAAAGCATGGAATGGTTCAAAAGTAGGCATAATCAACGCTCCTTAAAGTAGTCGTGTTTTGAGCACGCCGGGTATCGAGTCCAACTGGCGTAATGAGATCGTTTCATCCAAGTGGTTATCGATGTCGATGATCGTATAGGCGATGCCACCTTTACTGCCGTTGATCATATTTGCGATGTTGATTTGTTCCGTCGCGAGGACGGAAGCAATCTGCCCGACCATGTTCGGAATATTTTGATGGGCAATCGTAATCCGGCGTTTCCCAGAGTAGGGAAGTTCGACCGACGGGAAGTTGACTGAGTGGCGGATGTTACCGGTCTCCAAAAATAGTTTAAGCTGATCGACCGCCATGATGGCACAGTTTTCCTCTGCTTCGCCGGTCGAAGCTCCGATATGTGGGAGCGGGATGACACGCGGCAGGGACAGAATGAATGCGTTCGGGAAGTCGGTCACGTAATTGGCTATGCGACCTGACTTTAAGACCGTTGCCAAGGCGTGTTCGTCAATCAGTTCACCCCGGGAAAAATTGAGTAGCGTTGCTCCTTGTTTAATCTTCGACAGTAAGCGTTCGTCGAGCAGATGGTGCGTCGCATCGATCAAAGGCAGGTGCAAGGTGATATAGTCGCTCGTCGCGAGTAACTCTTCGAGGTTCGTGACACGATGGACTTGATTGGACACACGCCAAGCCGATTCAACAGACATGTGTGGATCATATCCGGAAACCGTCATCCCAAGCTCGTGTAACGTATTGGCTAAGCTCGCCCCAATCGCCCCAAGACCGACGATTCCAATTCGTTTACCGAGCAGTTCTGTGCCGGCAAATTGTTTTTTGTTTGCTTCAATCCGCTCCGGAATATCGGGCCCACGCAGATTATTAGTCCATAAAATACTTGGAATCAGTTTACGGGCGGTCAAGAACAGGCTGGCGATGACCAACTCTTTTACGGCATTCGCATTGGCACCGGGTGTCGAGAAGACGGGAATTCCGCGATTCGCCAATTGGTCGAGTGGGATGTTATTGACTCCTACACCAGCTCGGGCGACGGCTTTTAAGGATTCATTAAATTTCATTCCGTGTAGATCTTTGCTCCGAACAAGAAACGCATCCGGCGTTTCGATGTCATGCTTGACGAGGTACTGATCGGTAAAGCGTTTTAAACCTTTGTCAGAGACATCGTTCCAAAGTTGTACGTGATACATTTAGCGTTCCCCCTGTTCAAATCGGTGTAAGGCATCTAGGAGGGCGTCGACTCCGGATGTTGGCATGGCATTGTAAAGACTAGCACGCATGCCACCAACAGAACGATGTCCTTTGAGATTGACGAGCTGATTACGTTCTGCAAACTTTAGAAATTGTTCATCTAAGTCAGTCTGCCCCGTCGTGAACGGGATGTTCATGCGACTACGATCCGTTAGGGCGACAGCGTTTGAGAACAACGTCGATTGATCCAAATACGTATAGAGAGCGGCGGCTTGTTGGCGGTTTCGTCGAACGACCGTCTCAAACCCTTGTTCTTTGATCCATTCGAGGACAAGTTTTGTTAAATAGATACTATACGTTGGTGGTGTATTGTAAAGAGAATGATGCGTAGCATGTGTGTCATAACGCAAGTATGAGCCTAACAATGCTGGTGTTCGTTCGAGAAGGTCGTCTTTGATGATGACAAGCGTCATCCCTGCCGATCCTAGATTTTTTTGGGCACCTGCATAAATCAAATCGAACTGACTGATATCGATTGGTTCAGACAAGATCGAAGAGGAAAAGTCTGCCACTAAAGGAACATCGACTTGCGGTACATGGGTGTAAGTCGTCCCTTCGAGTGTATTGTTCCACGTGATATGAAGATAGTCGGCGTCGGAAACGACCGTGTCAGTCGGAATGGAACGATAGAGGTTTGACGCGGATGAGGCGATAATCCGCGTCTTCGCATAGACTTGTGCATCTTGAATCGCTTTTTGGGACCAACTACCCGTATCAATGAAGTCGATCAGATGCTGATTTGTCGCCAAATTGAGCGGTAACATTGAAAACTGGAGCGTGGCGCCACCTTGTAAAAATAAAACATGATAGCCGTCCGGCACCTCCAGCAGCTCACGGAGCAAAGATTCTGTTTCGTTTAGGATGGTTTCGAATAAAGCGGAACGATGACTTAGCTCCAAGACGGATTGACCGGATCCTTGATAATTCAACAACTCAGATTGGGCTTTAAGTAAAACCGGAACCGGTAACACAGCTGGACCAGCGGAAAAGTTAAAAACCGTCATGTCATTCCTCCTACAACAATTTTCAGAAAATATTCACAACTAAAGTGTAACGGAATGAAAACAGTTAATCAAATGTCTTTTGAGCGGAAGGTGTGATGGAGGAGGGCGATGTTCAAACGATGCTGTAATCAAGCGCAATCTAGTGGATTCTCTGAATTAGCTTAAGTTAAGGAAGGGGAATGGAGTGTAAAGCAAATAGGACCAGCCGTCTTCATGAGATGCTGATCCGAAATCTAAGGCACGCATACTGTGTGATAAGTAATTGCTGAAGGTTTCAGGAGGGATCGAGTGGTGTCAGTTGATTGAAATGCCATTTCCAGCCTTTTGTTGTCCAGTGGTACAAGGAGACACTCCGAAAACGACCAACGTATGAGGTATGACCATACGAAAAGGTATCTTCTACTATTTCTTGCACAAGTGCAGTTGTTTCAAATACTTCGACTACCATAGATTCGTTTGTCTGGTCGATCCATTTGATTTGATTTAAATCAACATAATGATCGAGGTACGTCTCGGCATCAAATTGACGTCCTTGTCCATCAATAAAAGAAAAATTGTCCGATAACAGTTGATTCATCGCTTGCCGGTTCCCTTGCATCAAGTAATCATGCCGGTTTGTAAGGAGTGTTTGCAACTGTATATGTTTAGTTGATGGTTCCATCTAAATCATCCTTTCAGTCTTTTGGTAGGGGAATGCCTCAAAAAGAAACAGAAACAAAAAAGACTCTGCAACAGCAGAGTCTCGGAAAATTAAAGTTTAGAAACGTTAGTTGCTTGCGGTCCGCGTTGGCCTTCTTCAACTTCAAACGAAACTTCTTGACCTTCGTCAAGTGATT